>JAAEMC010000906.1 GCA_024225895.1 Desulfobacteraceae bacterium
GTATTCAAAGGCTATTATAAAAATGATGCATCCACAAAAAAAACGCTTGTTGACGGCTGGCTCTATACCGGGGATGTAGGAGAGCTGGACCCGGACGGATTTTTAAAAATAACCGACCGTAAAAAAGATATTATTGTAACAGCCGGAGGCAAGAACATTACGCCCCAGTACATTGAAAACAAACTCAAGGCCAGCATCTATATCAATGATGCCATCGTTATCGGAGACCGGAGAAAATTCATTTCTTCCCTGATCATGATTGATGAGGATAACGTAATCAAATACGCCCAGGACAACAAGATCCAGTTTTCCACATACAAGGACCTTACCCAAAGCGAACAGATCAATGATCTGATCCAGGAAGAAGTCACCCAGGTCAATGCCACCCTGGCACGGGTGGAAAATATCCGAAAATTTACCATCCTTCCAAAACGCCTCTACGAAGAAGACGGCGAAGTCACCCCTACCATGAAAATCAAACGCAAAATCGTCAATGAAGCTTTCAAAGATCTGATTGAAGCCATGTATTCATAGAACAGCTGTATATGTTCTGTTGACGGTATTCCCCCATCCCTGCCAACATCAGATATCCGGATGAGAATCAAACCTGCTGATAAAGCCATTTAATTCCTGCCTTTTTAAGCTGGATTTCTTTTGAAGTGATCAATGGTGCCCCTGCCTTCTATGCCTTTGCCGGTAACTTAAGGGTTTCAAAAATCACATCCTCAGACACTGTCTGTTTTCACAAGGACCACCTGGGATCTACCAGTGGCTTGTCCCAGCAGGACGGCAGCGTCATTGAATCAGGGGAATATATGCCGTTTGGTGAGGACAGGGATACCAACAGCCTTCTTGCCACCAGTGCCTACAAGTTCACTGACCAGGAGCAGGATGACGGCACCGGCCTTTACAATTATGATGCCAGGCTTTATGATCCTGTGTTGGGGCAGTTTGTTATGGCGGATAGTATTGTTCCCGATTTGTACAATCCTCAGAGTTTGAACCGGTATGCTTATTGTTTGAATAATCCGCTTATTTATACTGATCCGAGTGGGAATATTTTTGTTAGTGGATCTATTGCTGTTGGTTACAGCGCTTATGTTGTTGGGGGGCTTATAGCCAGTGGTATTGTTTACTACGGGACTCCGATTGCTGCAGATCTTGGGAAAAAAATTGGAAATTGGTGGGCAGAAAAGAAAAATAAGATAGAGAGAGATGAGGAAGGGCGAACAAGACGCGAGCCAAATGATCGTGATAAAGGTCATGACCATGGATCACAAGGGGAAGCTTTGGAAGATGCTTTGGATATGTGGGATGTTGATGATCCAGAAACTGAGGATATTAAGCCGGATCATTCGAGAGAAAATGGTAAAGGTCCAAATGGTGAGCCAATGGAGAACATTGGTTATATACTCAACTTTCGGGGTTAACGATAAAGATGACAAAAAAAGCTATAACATATTGAAATAATAAAACAAATAAGTTGAAGAGCCCAATCATTTGATATATAGTTAATTAACGAAAAAAACAATAATA
>JAAEMC010000907.1 GCA_024225895.1 Desulfobacteraceae bacterium
AATAAGACCGATGCGTGATGGTGTTATTGCCGATTTTGACGTGACAGAAGCCATGCTCAAGCATTTTATCAGAAAGGTACATAATAATCGGAAGACACTGGTAAGGCCCAGGATCGTTATTGCCGTACCATCGGGGATTACCCAGGTAGAGAAAAGAGCTGTTCGGGAGTCAGCCGAATCTGCAGGAGCAAGAGAGGTCTTTTTAATCGAAGAACCAATGGCAGCGGCAATAGGAGCAGGTCTTCCCATTACTGAACCCACATGTAACATGGTGGTTGATATCGGAGGGGGTACAACTGAAGTTGCTGTTATCTCCCTGGCCGGCGTTGTTTATTCAAGATCTTTACGTGTGGCAGGGGATAAGATGGATGCCTCAATCAGCCAGCATATTAAACGAAAATATAATCTTTTAATTGGCGAAAGAACATCTGAAATTATAAAAACGACTATTGGGAACGCGTATCCTGATCCGGATAATCTCGAGACAATAGAAGTCAAGGGACGGGACCTTGTATCAGGGATTCCAAAAATCCTGGCAATTGATTCTGAAGAGGTGAGGGTAGCCATATCGGAACAAATTGACGCCATTGTTGAAACAGTCAGGATCGCCTTGGAACAAACACCGCCTGAACTGGCTGCTGATATTGTTGATAGCGGTATTGTATTGACAGGTGGCGGCGCATTATTGAAGAATCTTGATAAGCTCCTGAAAGAAAAGAGCGGACTTCCCATTGTTGTTACGGATGATCCACTTTCAACCGTTGCTTTAGGATGTGGAAAATCCCTTGATAGTATTGAAGTATTGAAAGAAGTGGTCATTAGCTGATTTCATGTTTTCAAGGAAAATGTTTATTTTCATCGGGGTTGCCCTGTTTGTTGCCATCAATTTTACAGTCATTACAATGAGCAGCAGAGAATCCCTGTCGATTCCCGGATTTGAAAGAATCAACATTTTTTTTATCTCACCTTTTCAAAAGGTTATCACCAATACACTCAATTTTACAGATAACATCTGGAAGACATACTTTGTCACTGTGCTGGCCGTGGATGAGAATAGACAGCTCAGAAAAAAACTGGCAAAAGCCGTCCAGAATCAAAATAAGTTCGAGGAATTAAGGCTTGAGAATTCCCGGCTTAAAAAATTTGTAAATTTTACCGGTTCCGTGCATGATACCTATGTGGCTGCGCAGGTGATTGCAAGGGATCCATCCCCCTGGTTTAAAACTATAGTTGTGGATAAAGGTGCTAATGACGGATTAATAAAAGGAAGTCCGGTATTGGTGTCTGAGGGCATTGTAGGGCAGACAATGAAGGTGCTGGATAATTATTCAAAGGTTTTGCTGATTACAGACAGAAACAGTGCGGTTGATGCTTTGGTCCAAAATACCAGAGTCAGGGGAATTGTAAAGGGGAACAATACAGATCATTGTTCTTTTAAATATGCACTGCGAAAAGATGAAATACAGGTTGGGGAAACGATTATTTCCTCCGGCCTGGATCAAGTGTTTCCCAAAGGACTTAAAATTGGTAAGGTGTTGGATGTCAAAAAGACACATTCACAACTTTTCCAAGATATTACCATTGAAACCAGTGTTAATTTTGACAAACTTGAGGAAGTCCTTGTGTTTAAAAATGCTAAATAAAACCCCAACGTTACATAAAAAAGGGGTAAAATGAATAGAATTTCAAAACAATGACATTTGTTTTTTTTGCAATCCTGACGCTTTTTTTAATTATACTGCAAACCGTTATTCTGCCCGAGTTTTCATGGTACCCCCAGTGTTTTGATCTTCTTATCATTGATATCCTTTTTCTGAGCCTGACCTTTACACGGTACAGCATGCTCGTTTTCATTGTACTGATTGGTGCGGTTATGGACAGTGTTTCAGGAGCACCTTTCTGTCATTATATATTTTCTTATTTGTGGATTTTTCTTATCGTCCAACTACTCAAACGCTTTGTTTTTCCAAAAAGTGTCATGTTTGTTTTTATTATCAGTGTTGTGTCCGTATTAATACAGCACGGTCTGGTTTTATTTTCGGTCTATGTCAATCACGGTCAACAAGGGGTTGGGGCTATGGATTTTATCTTAATGCTCAAACAGGTGTTATGGGGTGTGCTTGTTATCCCACCCGGGATTTGGCTTACCAATGTGCTTTGGCAGAATTGGATCTTTATCATTCGATATACCAAAAAAAGAATTGAACAAAAGGTTAAGGATTAAGCGTGGGCCAATTTACAAAAAATCCTGACAAAGAATGGATTAAACAACGTCTTATGGCGACAAGCCTTTGTATTATGATGGTCTTTGTGCTTTTATTCCTAAGACTGATATATCTGCAAGTTATTAAAGGCGAGGAATATCGGCGGCTTTCCGAAAAAAACAGCGTAAGGCTGAAAAGCATTAAGTCTTCCAGGGGGCTGATATTTGATAGATATGGTAATCTTTTGGTTGAAAACCGCCCCTCCTTCAATCTTAAAATTGTTCTGGAAGATGCACGCCCGGTGGAAGAAACACTTAAAAAAGTTTCCTCATTGATTAATATCTCCAATGAAATACTTTTGGAGAATATCGAGAAGGCCGGAAACGGTGCCTTTTATAAGCCTTTGATTCTGAAAAAAGATATTTCAAGAGAACAATTGGCCATTGTAGAGGCACATAAGTTTGATTTGCCCGGTATACATATTGATATTGAACCTACCAGACATTATATTCACAAAAAAAGCGCTGCTCATTTGCTAGGGTATCTTGGAGAGATTAATGGGGATGAATTAAAAAGCGGTAAATATCCTGGGGTAAGGACCGGTGATTCCATTGGGAAAGAAGGGATTGAAAAAAGTTATGAACGGTTTTTGCAGGGTAAAAGAGGTGGTAAGCAGGTGGAAGTAGATGCCAATGGTCGGATTATTAAAGAGTTGAAAAGAGTGGAGCCTGTATCCGGCAAAGACCTTCATCTAACCATCGATTTGGCTTTACAGCAGACAGCAGAAGAACAATTAAAAGATAAAGATGGCTCTGTGGTTGCATTGGACCCGGCCAATGGTGATGTCCTTGTGATGGCCAGCAGCCCCAGCTTTGACCAGAATGATTTCATCGGCGGAATCAGCAAAAAAAAGTGGAAAGTACTCATGGATGATCCTGGCAAACCAATGAGCAATAAAGCGATACAGGCCGAATATCCGCCGGCATCAACGTATAAGATCATTACATCCTTTGCAGGTTTGGAAGAAAAACTCATTGATCTGAACACCAAAGCATATTGTCCGGGATACATGAATTATGGGAATAGAATGTATCGCTGCTGGATGTATAAAAGAGGCGGGCACGGTGAAGTGAATATTGTAAAAGGTTTGGCTGAATCATGTGATGTGTTTTATTACCAGGCCGGGGAAAAGATTGGGGTGGATACCCTTGCGCAATATGCCAAAGGTTCTGGGCTGGGCAAAAAAACCGGTATAATGCTTGCCAACGAACGCAGCGGATTGGTTCCAACATCCCAATGGAAAAAGAAACGGTTTAATGAGCCCTGGCAGGGTGGAGAGACGTTGTCCATTTCCATTGGACAGGGGTTTAACCTGGTTACACCGCTTCAAATGGCGGTTGTCATAGCAGCCGTAGGAAATGGCGGGACGCTTTATAAACCAAGAATCCTTAAAACCGTAGTGGATACAAATGGAGAAGTGATAAAGAAGACAGAACCGGAAATCACAGGCGGCCTGCCGGCAAGCAAAGAGACCTTGAAAATTGTAAAACAGGGACTTTTAAATGTGGTCCAGGGCCGGCATGGCTCGGCAAGACAAATTAAAATAAAAGGAACTCAGATTGCAGGGAAAACAGGAACCGCACAGGTTTATAGTAGGAAAAAAGGTGAAAAATTTATTAAAAAGGGGCTGGCCAAAACTTTAAGGGATCATGCCTGGTTTGTTTGCTATGCACCGGCCAATGATCCTATTATTGCTATAGCCGTAATGATTGAACATGGTGAGAGCGGTTCAAGAACAGCAGCACCTGTGGCAAAAAAAATCATTGCTAAATATCTTCAATCAAAGGGCATTTTAAAGGAAAACGAAGAGTAAAATGTTTGATAGACGACTCATTGAAAATTTTGACTGGGGTTTTTTAATACTGATCCTGATGATCGGATCCGTTGGTCTGGTCATTTTATATAGTGCGGTATCTGCCGGTCAGGATCTTTCCGGGGTTCATGTCTTGTTTACAAAACAGGTCATCTGGATGTGTGCCGGGCTATGTATCATGCTGATGACTTTGGTCATTGATTTCAGAGAGTTGGATAAACTTTCCATTTTTATTTTTATCTTTTGCGTAGGGCTTTTGGTCAGCGTCCTTTTATTCGGTAGGATGGGCGGGGGGTCCAGGCGTTGGCTTGCCTTAGGGTTTGTTACAATACAGCCTTCTGAGCTAATGAAGATCGCCCTGATAATCAGTTTGGCATCAGTGTATTCCAATTCTGTGTCAGAAACCGGACTCACCTTCCGTAAACTGATTAAGCCCGGTATTTTTTGTATTCTTCCGTTTATATTGATTGTAAAACAGCCGGATCTTGGAACAGGATTACTTCTGCTTCTCATTGCCGGTTCAATAACCCTTTTTGTAAAAGTTGAAAAAAAGGTTTTATTTAGCCTTTCGGGTATCTGTCTTGCCGCAGTGCCTCTTGTCTGGTTCACACTGAAAGAATATCAGAAGAATCGGATTTTAACTTTTTTAAACCCGGACAGGGATCCCATGGGGGCAGGGTGGCATATTATTCAATCCAAAATTGCCATTGGCTCAGGGATGCTGACAGGCAGAGGGTTCTTAAAAGGTACACAAAACGCTCTTTCTTTTTTGCCGGAGCAGCATACGGATTTCATTGTTTCGGTCTTGGCTGAAGAATGGGGATTTGTCGGCTGTAGCGTCCTGCTGATCTTATATTTTTTTCTGTTGTTCTGGGGGTTGAATATCGCCTATGGCTGCCGGAACCTTTTTGGTTCTATCTTGGCTTTTGGGCTGACTGCCATGATTTTTTGGCAAATTTTCATCAATATCGGGATGGTAATGGGTTTGATGCCGGTTGTGGGGGTTCCGTTGCCTCTGGTTAGCTATGGCGGTTCTTCAGTTGTAACTAATATGGTTGCTTTTGGAATACTTTTAAATATCAGTATGCGAAAATTTTCGTCCAACTAGTCCGGGTAAAAATCGTATGTCGATTATGAAATGGTGCAAACCTACGCCATGGATAATACTCAGTGTGTCAGCATGGTCTATGAAGTAAAAATAAATATTTGAATTCATATCGAATCGGAAGGCGAAAAGAGGAAATTCGATTGATGACAACCATTGTGAAAAATACTTGTAAAATTACTAATAGACACCTGAATTATTTTATTTTTCAATGTTGACAAATCAGTGGTGTGATGGTACTCAAGTCACGATTTAAATTGAATTAAGACTGTTTTTGCGTAAAAACAGTCAGTTGTATATAAATAGTTGTTTTTATTATAATCTTTAACTGGCGGAGGGGATTTTATGATAACTGTGATTCCTGATTTATCATCGATAATTCAGATGATCAATTTCCTTGTCCTGCTTTTTGTGTTGAATCTGTTGTTGTACCGACCAATCCGGAAAGTGCTACTCGAAAGAAAAGCAAAAGTTGATGGCCTGCAAAATAGGGTTGAAAAGATTTCAGCCGATCTTGTTGACCAGGAAGCATCTTATAAAAACGGGTTGAAAACGGCCAGATCAGAAGGCTTAAAGAGAAAAGAGGCCTTTGTTGAAGAAGCATCACAAGAAGAAAAGGAAATAATCGACAAGATTAACAAGAAAGCTCAAGCAAATCTTGCCGATATTAAAAAACAGGTTTCAGACGAGACTGAGCAGGCCCGACAAGCGCTTGAAAATGAGGTTGAGGCATATGCCAAAGCCATAGGCGAAAAGATATTAGGGAGGGCTTGCTAATGAAAAAAAATGAACAGCAAAAGAAACAATTATGTGCTGTCTCCCTTATTGCGGTGTTTGTTCTAATTTTGGGCAGTGCTGCATGGGCATCTTCTGATGGTGACGGAGGGGTTCACAATGCATGGCTTGATATCGATACTTGGAAAGTATTGAATTTTGGCGTTCTTGTCACTGTCTTGTTTTTTCTTGTAAAAAAACCGGTTGCAGAGTTCTTTTCATCCCGCTCAAAAGGCATTGAGCAGGAACTTGCTGACCTTGAACAGAAAAAAGCAGATGCTGCAAAGAACCTTGCTGATTACCAAGCCAAATTTCAAAATCTTGATGAAGAATCAAAACAGATCGTTGAAAATTACATCAAGCAGGGTGAAGAAGCTAAACAGAGGATTCTTGAGGAAGCGGAAGCCCAGGCTGAAAAACTTGAAGATTTGGCAAAAAGGAATATTGAGCAAGAGTTCAAGGCTGCCAAGGCAAAACTTCAAGAAGATATCGTTGAAATGGCGATGGAAAAGGCAGAAAGCGTTGTCAAGGATGCCATCACACCTGAAGATCAGGAAAAGCTTGTTGACGATTATTTGAAAAAGGTGGTGGCATAATGAAAAATTTAGCAGTTTCGAGGCGTTATGCCAAAGCATTAATTCTGATCGGCCAGGAAGATGGCCAAGCTGAACAATATAATGATGAGCTTGTAGCAGTTGTCGAGCTTTTTAATACTCAGGAAAATTTTGAACAGGCACTGGTAAATCCGCTGTTTAACAAAAATGATCGGAAAAAAGTGCTTCAGGCTGTGCTTGATGCAACGGATTTGTCCGTAATTATGAAGTCTTTTTTGAATCTTTTATTCGATAAAGGAAGAATTGGTTTTTTAAGGGACATCGCTTCTTATTACAAAGATATGGCCGATGAACTCAAGGGCGTTGTTAAAGCAAGTACCGTATCTGCAACAGAGCTTTCAGCAGATGCGATTAATAAAATTAAAGATGCCTTATCAAAAAAGACCGGCAAAAAAATTGTTCTTAATGTTGAACAGGATCCAAGTCTCATTGGTGGTGTTGTAACAAAAATCGGCGATCTTGTTCTGGATGGCAGCGTGAAAACTCAGCTGATGAATATGAGGGAAACATTAAAAAAGGGTGAGAGTGTCTAATGGAAATTAAAGCAGAAGAAATAAGCCAAATAATAAAAGACCAGATCAAGGGTTTTGACGCAGACGTCGACTTGAGTGAAACTGGTGTTGTTCTTTCAGCGGGTGACGGTATTGCCCGCGTATATGGTCTTGAAAAAGTAAAAGCAATGGAGTTGGTTGAGTTCCCCGGCGGAATCCTCGGCCTTGCATTGAACCTTGAAGAAGATAATGTCGGTGTTGCTATTTTAGGTGATGATAAAGCGATTAAAGAGGGCGACACTGTAAAACGGACAGACCGTATTGCATCGGTTCCTGTTGGTGAGGAACTTCTTGGCCGTGTTGTTACCACAACTGGTGAGCCTGTTGACGGTAAAGGCCCGATTAATACTGATAAATACATGAATATGGAATTGGTTGCACCGGGTGTTATTGCCAGAAAATCAGTCCATGAACCCTGTTATACCGGTGCAAAAGCGGTTGACGGTATGACGCCTGTTGGAAGAGGACAGCGCGAACTGATTATTGGAGACCGGCAGATTGGTAAAACAGCCCTTGCTGTTGATGCCATCATCGCTCAGAAAGAAACAGATATGAAATGTATCTATGTCGCCTGTGGTCAGAAGAAATCAACGGTTGCACAGGTTGTTTCTGCTCTTGAGGAGCATGGGGCAATGGAATATACAACTGTAGTTATTGCATCTGCTTCTGAATCAGCTGCCATGCAGTACCTTGCACCATATGCAGGATGTGCCATGGGTGAATACTTCAGAGATAACAGTCAGCATGCCATGATCATTTATGACGATCTTTCAAAACAGGCAGCAGCTTATCGTCAGGTGTCCCTGCTTCTCAGACGTCCTCCAGGACGTGAAGCATTCCCTGGTGATATTTTCTACAACCATTCCCGTCTGCTTGAACGGTCTGCAAAACTCAATGATGAGCTTGGTGCCGGATCTCTTACAGCACTCCCGATAATCGAAACACAAGAAGGCGATGTGTCCGCATTTATTCCGACCAACGTTATCTCCATTACTGACGGCCAGATCTTTCTTGTTAAAGATCTTTTCTTTGCTGGTATTCGTCCTGCCATTGATGTTGGTATCTCTGTATCCCGTGTTGGTGGTGCAGCGCAGGTTAAAGCAATGAGCCAGGTTGCAGGTACCCTCCGTATGGATCTTGCCCAGTATCGTGAACTTGAAGCATTTGCCGCATTCGGGTCAGATCTTGATGAAGCGACTCAGAAACAGCTTACACGTGGAGAAAGACTTGTTGAACTTTTGAAGCAGCCTCAGTTCCAGCCGCTTACAATGGAAAAAATGGTTGTAGCGCTTTATGCCGGAACCAGAGGATACATTGATAAGTATCCTAAAGAAATGGTGTCTAAATATGAAGAAGGACTTTATCCTTTTGTAGAAAACCGCTTTCCTGAAGTTTTCTCCGGTCTAAAAGAAGATGAAAAAATTACAGATGAAATTGAAGGCAAGCTGAAACAATGCCTGGAAGCCTA
>JAAEMC010000908.1 GCA_024225895.1 Desulfobacteraceae bacterium
ACGGATTTTTTTCACCAGTTGGGAATCAAAACCATCATTGAAAAAAGCAATGACAAAAAACTTGTTAAAGGCATGGGAATGATCAATGCCGATTTCTGTGCCCCCATGGCATTGTCCCATGGCATTATGGACTCCTTGTCCAAAAAGAATGTGGACTTCATTTTTTTTCCAACTCTGATCAATGAACAGAACCTTTTGGAAACACTGCCCAGAGAGCTGCCTTTCATGGAAAAAATGACTGATGCCTATTTTTGTTATTATGCTTCTTATGCCCCCACCATAATCGACAACCTGCCGGCCCATGATTTAAAAGTCCCGTTGATCTCGCCCAAAATAAAGTTCAACAACCGGGATAATGAAACCGTGGCAAATGATCTGGCCCACGCACTTTCAACATCCGTCAATATTTCCGAACATAAGATCGCTGCTGCCTTTTTACAGGCCAAAAACCGGTTTGAAGAACAAAAGCAGTGTTTCAGGGCCCTAGGGCAAAAGATCCTGGCCAAAAATGATGGTAAACCCAGAATCCTTCTTTTGGGAAGGCCCTATGCTTTGTTTGATAAAAGGGTCAATCTGGGCATCCCGCTTAAACTGGAAGAGATGGGATTTGACCTTGTCAGTCAGTCCATGCTGGATTTTTCCAATGAAGACGACAGGGTTGCCCACCTGGAGAACATGCACTGGTATTTTGGACAGCAGACCCTTTTGGCTGCCCAGAAAGCCGCGAAAACAAATGATCTTTATCCTGTATTCCTAACCTGCTTTCGATGCAGCCCGGATGCCTATCTTATGACC
>JAAEMC010000909.1 GCA_024225895.1 Desulfobacteraceae bacterium
ACAAAGGCATAACGGCCCCGGGCAATACCCGCATAGAAGGCACTGAGCGCAAGTGCCAGGGTTTTATAAAATAATATATTCACCCCCATGGTCTGGGCGGCGATATCCGCATCCCGGATAGCAATAAAGGCCCGGCCCACACGGGTTTTAATTAAATTTCGCATACCAAAGAGCAGCAGAATAGTCAGGGTAATCAACAAAAAATAAAACTCTTTATCCGTATCCAGGTGCCAGGAACCAATGATCATTTCCGGTGCATGGAGCCCTTCCCTGCCGCCAAAAAGCTCTATCCGCCCTATGATCTGGGTAATGGTAAGCCCGAACCCTAGGGTAGCGATAGCAAGATAGGGCCCTTCCAGTCTTAAAGAGGGAAGTCCCAGCAGGAACCCGAAAGCTGCCGCCACCAGGGCGGCACATGGCAGGGCCAGTAAAAAAGGGAATGATGCCTTTGCCATGAAAATGACAGTGCCGTAGGCCCCGATGGCAAAAAATCCGGCATGACCAAGGGAAATCTGGCCGGTATACCCCACCAGAAGATTTAGCCCGGCTGCCACAATCACATTAATGGCAATATAATTGGCCACATAGACATAATAATTTCCTACGACAAAAGGCAGGAGATAAAGGCCTGCAATCAGCACAACAAACCAGAACCGCACTGTGCCGGATGTGAAAAGCGCAACATCCTCATAGTAATCTCTTTTCATATCCATGTGAAACATTTCCTATAAAACTGCTGCGTGAAGGGATGATAACTACTTTTACTTATTTTGAGGGCCCTGACTTGTCAAGTTAAAAAAACTCATTCAAATATTTCCGGGTTAAGTCTTTGATAATAAAAAAGCCTTGACAGCATAAAAATTATTTTTTAGGGTCCTAATTTTAAAATAGGAACAATTAAATGAAGACAACAAACTCAGGCAGATTTTATTTTTATTACTGGTATTTTTATACCCGTCTGCCTGTTTTGTGCAAATAATTATAAATAGATCATAATTTAAGCCGCAGGCAGCAAAAGCCTGCGGCTTTTCTATTTTTATAGGCTGTGGGCGACAAAGCTTGTTTGCAAAAATGCAAAGGAAAAAGCCATGAAACAGACCTATGATGTCAATGTAAAAGAGTTCAAACCCCTTATTTCGCCGGCATCCATCAAAGAAGAACAGCCTTTAACCGATCAAGCTGCAAAGACAGTTATTGAAGGGCGCCAGGATGTTGCCAACATTCTTACGGGCAAAGACAAACGCCTTTTGGTTATCTCCGGCCCCTGCTCCATTCATGATACAGATGCAGCCCTGGAATTTGCCCACAAAATGATGGAGCTAAGACATATGGTCAAAGACAAGATCGACCTGATCATGCGGGTCTATTTTGAAAAACCCAGAACCACCATTGGATGGAAAGGGCTGATCAATGATCCGTTTTTAGATGCTTCGTGCAATGTAAATGAAGGTTTAAAAAGGGCAAGGAAGCTGCTCATTGACATCAATGACATGGGGATTCCCACTGCCACAGAAATCCTGGATCCCATCACCCCCCAGTATATTGCAGGACTTCTAACCTGGGTAGCCATTGGGGCCCGGACAACAGAGTCCCAGACACACCGCGAACTGGCAAGCGGACTTTCCATGCCTGTGGGATTCAAAAACAGCACTGACGGCAGTCTAACCGCAGCCGTCAACGCCATGCAGGCAGCCAGAGCACCCCAGCATTTTCTAGGCATTGATCCCAATGGATCTTCCAGTGTGGTCAGAACCGCGGGAAATCCTTATGGCCACATAGTTTTACGGGGTGGTCTAACACCCAATTATGACCCGGTTTCCGTTGGAAAAGTCCAGGACAAACTCAAAGAAAAAGAACTTATGGAATCAGTGATGATCGATTGCTCCCATGACAACTCCGGACAAAAATTCAAGGGCCAGTCTTTTGTATTCAAATCCGCACTGGACCAGCGTTTGGAAGGCAATGAAAATATTATCGGCCTGATGTTGGAAAGTAATCTGAATGAAGGCAACCAGAAGTGCAACGGCAATATGGATGAGTTGGCATATGGAGTTTCCATCACGGATGAATGTATCTCCTGGGAAACCACCGAAGGCCTGATCCGCTGCGCCAATGAAAAACTGCCGCAACTCTAAAACAAAAAATATATGACTTGGCCCGGGGATTTTACTATTCTCCATTTTTTTAGCAAAAAATAAAACCCTGACTATG
>JAAEMC010000910.1 GCA_024225895.1 Desulfobacteraceae bacterium
TAATATTTTTGAAATCAGATTTCTTTTTTAAATTGTAATCGTTCTTGGCGATATCAAGGGTTTTGTCCATGAGCGTTCCCATATCTTCAAGATTAAATTCAGACGGACTTTTTTGGGCAAATGAAAGCATATTTTTTATGATATCTGAGGCTCTTTTCGCTGATATGGTTACGGTATCCATCATGGAGAATATCTTTCGTTTTTCCATGTAGGCTTTGATTTGTTCAAATTCGATTTCAAGCGTTTTTGCGGCCTCAATATTTGCCGGTATTGGTTTTTCCAGCCTGTTTTTTATTACCTGGGAAGTATGAAGGATTCCAGCCAAGGGGTTGTTGATTTCATGGGCCATGCCCGCAGCAAGTCCTCCAATGGACATCATCTTTTCAGTCTGGATCATCATTTTCTGGGCGAGTTTTCTTTCCGTGATATCCCTGATGGTATATAAAATTGCCTGACGGCCTTTGAAGTCTATGCGTCTGGCATGTACCTCTGCCTGGATGTGCCTGCCGTCGGCTGTTTGGAGTGTTTGTTCAAAAAGGATGTTTTCCTGAGTTTTCAACTCGTCAATTATTTTATTGGGATCAGTTGGGGAATCAGGTGTGTTAATGTCAAACATATCCAATTGATATAATTCAGTTTTGGAATATTTCAGCATCTGACAGGCAACATCATTAATTTCTATGAATTTTTCAGGATCACTGGTTTGGGGGATGTAGTGAACCAGTACCGCATCATTAATTCCGGAAAAAAGAGTATTGTACCTTTGTTCACTTTCAAGGAGGATTTTGTTGGTGTCCTCAAGTTCTGCCGTTCGTTCCTGAACCCTGTATTCCAGTTCATCCCGTGCCTTTCTTAATGCGTATTCTGCTTGTTTTTCTTTTGAGATATCGGTTAAGGCTATCCTGAATTGGGTAGGAGCACCGGCAGTATCCCTGACTGCAAGACCCCTGAGACTTGCCGGAAATGAGGTTTGATCATTTTTTTTGATTCGGATATCGCAGCTTTGGGTCACCCTGGTATTGAATAATTGATCACAAAAATGATGGAAATCATCCATGGTGTCATTGGTGATAAAATCGGAAAATGGCTTTTTAATCAGCAAATGCTTTTCAACGGATATCATGGATGCCGACTTTAAATTGGCTTCCTGGATCTCTCCTTTATCATCAATGGTTAAATAACCAACCGGAGAAAAATCATAAAGATCAGAGTACTTGTCCCGGGCACATTTTAGCTCGCTGGTTTGTAATTCCAAGGCATAGCTCTTTGCAAAACTATTAACATATCTTTTGTAAAGGACTCTGCTTATGATGACCAGGCTGAATATATAAAAGGAGATGATAAGGCTTAAAGAGCTGATGCTGGAATCTTTTTGTAAGTATCCCCAAATCGTTACCGGTACTAAAATTAAACTGATAAAAACAAAAGACAAAAATCGGTGGACTGAAAAAGCGGTTGTTGATGCTGAGGTCAAGCCGGACATCATCAGTAGAACAAAAAGGCTCAGCCAGCTAAGTCCATAAAGGTAGATAATTGTCAACGTAAACCCACCCCAAAAGAGACCTATCATGCAGACGGATAAATAGAGGAAAAAGCTTCCCAACTCTGGTTTGTAAGAATAAAGTCTGGGATGTATCATGACGACCGCGAACCTGAAGAAGAGCATTATGCTGAAAATTAAGAAGATGGCTATAGAAAAATCAGGGTGATTATTATAAAAAGGGGTGATTAAAAAAAAAAAGACTAGGATAACTGGATTTGCAAGGGAATTAGCCTTGTAACGGATAAAGATATCATTCTCTGTTTGAGCTTTGAGTTTTTCTAAAAAATCGGCATTTTTTGAAAATGACTCAAAAGTAATTTTTTTTTGGAAGTTGTCCAAATGCAACCCTTTTTCGTTTCGCTTAAATAATTTGAGTTTTGCTTAGTGTGCGGGTTCATTTTTTATTATATTGAGAATTATTAGTATACTTATAAACTTTTTTAATTTGCAAAAACAAGTAAAAAGTGAGGGTGAAAAGATTTTCGTCACTTATGAAAAAAAGGTCCTTGAGTTAGGCAATTGGCAAAAATAATATTAGTTTAATCCTGTAGTATCACCTCTTTTATTTTTAAAGGGCAGTCTGATGATAAAATTTGTCCCATTATCCGGTTCTGATTGGATTTCCATATTGCCGTTATGGTTGTTCTTGATAATCATATGGGATACGGACAGGCCCAAGCCGGTCCCCTTTCCCGGCGGTTTTGTAGTGAAAAATGGTTCAAACACTCTTTGCCTTATTTCGCGACTCATTCCCGGGCCGTTGTCCTGAATTTCAATTTGAACCATATCGTCCTGCCCGGATATCTTGATAATAAATGACGGCTCAATGGGTTTGCCCATTGACATCATTGCCTGGGTGCCATTGGTTAAAATATTAAAAAAGACCTGTTGGATTTCAGTGGCTTTGCAGCATACCGGGGATAGGTTTTTTTCATAGTCTTTTTGGATTTTGATGTTTTTAAAATCAAATTTCTTTTTGAGATTATAGTCACTTTTGGCAATCTCAAGGGTCTTTTCCATCAGCTCAGACATGTTTTCCGGATGAAATTGGGTAGAGCTCTTCCTGGCAAAAGAGAGCATGTTTTGTACGATTTCAGAGGCTCTTTTTGCAGCACCAATAATAGAGTCGATCATACGGAATGTTTCCCGGTGCTCAAGGTAGGATCGTATTTTATGAAATTCAAGGCCTAAGGCTTCGGCCGCTGCGATATTGGCGGGGATCCGTTTGGTCAGCCTGTTCTTTACCACCTGGGAGGTTTGGAGAATTCCGGCCAATGGATTGTTGATCTCATGGGCCATGCCGGCAGCAAGGCCTCCAACCGACATGATTTTTTCAGTTTGAATCATCATTTCCTGCATCTTTTTTCTCTCAGTGATATTTCGTACGGTGTATAAAATTGCCTGCCTGCCTTTAAAATCAAAGCGCCGGGCATGAACTTCAACAGAAATTCTTTGTCCAAGCCCAGTCAGCCATATTTGTTCAAACAGCATGTTCTGTTGTGTTTTTAATTTTTTAAGAATTTGGCCTGTATCAGTCGGTGATTCGGGGGTGTTGATATCATGCAGGTTCATTAGTTGTAATTTGTGCTTGGAATAATGCAGCAAGGTACAGGCCACTTCATTGGTCTCAATGAAGCTTTCAGTTTGATTTTTCTTAGGCAGATAGTGAACCAGCACTGCATCGTTAATTCCGGAAAAAAGTGCATTGTAGCGCTGTTCACTTTCCAAAAGGATTTTGTTGGCCTGTTTGAGCTCTGCCGTTCGTTCATGGACACGCAGTTCCATCTCATTCTTGGCCTTTTCCAGTTCTTTTGCCTGGATTTTTAGGGCATAGCCTTTTGCGAAACTATTTAAAATTCTATGATATAGAACCTTTCCTACAATCATCATTGTCGCCAGATATATGGATATGGAAATGGCGATGGGAATTGTATCAGGCTTGCCTTGGGAAAATCCCCAGATGATACCCGGGAGCATCACGCATGGAAGATAACCCCAGGTCAAAAAAGGGCGGTACGAAAAGGCGTTTGAAGCGCCGGAAGTGATACCGGAAGCCAAAAGCAGGTAAAATAGACTTGTCCAGTTAAGTCCGTACAGATAAAGAACAATACCCCCAAATATGCCAACCAGGATACCTGAAAGATAAATGCTGGAATAAAAAATAATTTGCCACAGTCGGCGTTTCTGCGGATAAAGTTTTTTATATAAAACAATCGAGAAATAACGGCTGGCTGTTAGAATCAAAACAATAATGCAAGAATACAATGCAACACCGGGGAAATCAGTGTAGAAGGGGGTTACAAACAGGAACAGAGCAAGGAGCACAGGGTATGAAAAAATATTACTTTTGGAGCGCGTGAGCATCTCAAAATCGGCATAATCCACATATTCTTTTTGGAATTGATCATCCCTTTTGAAGTAGGAGACAATTGTTTTGTGTTGGAATTGGTCCATAGCTTTAATATCGTCAATTTGATTTCAGACTGAATAACAAATCTATAAGCCTTTGTTTTTTGTTCAACATATGCTTTCTATATCGGTTTTATTAAAATCCCTGACAAATTATAATTTCATAACCAAATAGTAATACACATCCAAAAATAATTACAAGAAAATTAATTTGGAAGTGAAAAACCCCTTGTAAAAAAGGTGAGTTACTCTGATTTTCCTTAAAGGCGTTTATCAGTATTTAAGGATTTTGGGGTTTATTTGGTGCCAAATATTTTATCACCAGCATCACCCAGACCTGGTAGGATGTATCCGATATCATTGAGTCGTTCGTCAATACTGGCCACATAGATATCAATATCCGGATGTTTGGCTTCAACCATTTTGATCCCTTCAGGCGCCGCAACAAGGAAAAGGCCTTTTATTTTTTTACAACCGGATTTTTTGAGAAGGTCAATGGTGGCAATAAGAGTGCCGCCTGTAGCCAGCATTGGGTCGAGAATCAAAGCAATCCTTTCATCCATGGCGCTGGCGGTTTTTACATAGTACTGGACCGGCTCGAGGGTTTCTTCATTACGATAGAATCCAACTACGCTGACTTTGGCTGAAGGTATCAGATCCAAAACCCCGTCCATCATGCCCAATCCTGCTCGTAATATTGGGACAATAGTGATTTTTTTTCCTTTAATTTTCTGAACATCCACTTGACCTGCCCAGCCTTCAATAACCAGCTTTTCAGTGGACAGATCCTTGGTGGCTTCATAGGTTAAAAGCCTTGCGACTTCACTGGATAGATCCCTGAAATCTTTTGTGCTGATGTCCTTTTGCCGCATGAGTCCTAATTTGTGCTTGATCAGAGGATGATCCTCCACGTAGACTGGCATGAGCGAGCCCTCCTTAATTTTAATATGGGTTATATTTTTCTGATACTAATCAAGTTATTACGTAACTTGTGTCCGAACGAAAA
>JAAEMC010000911.1 GCA_024225895.1 Desulfobacteraceae bacterium
AGTTCCGGGGACACCTTACGTAATTCACGAATTAAGTAAGGTGTCCCCGGAACTCCCGGAACTTTTTTCTCTTACTTCTGCCTGGCTTTGTTCCCGGTACTCTGACGGTGTCATACCGGTAAATTCCCGGAAGATCCTGTTAAAGTTGGATTTCGTGCTGAAGCCTTGTTCAAATGCTATTTCCAGGATCGTTTTCTCAGATGGGCCAAGTGTTTTTATCTCTTGTTTCACAGCTTCAATTCGGTAGCTTTTGACAAATGTATTAAAATTCTGGCCCAGGCAGTTCTTGATGGCATCGGTGATCAGCCTGGGAGAGATGTCAAGGTCTGATGCCAGGGAAGAAAGACCTAATTCCGGATTCTTGTATTCCTTTTTTTGGGCCATATGGTCCTGGAGCTTTTGACAGCAGGTTTTGAACCGTAAAATCTCCTCGGTTTCCTCGGTAGTAAACGTCTGATCCAATTCCACCTCTTGTTCCATCAGCTTGAACACTTTCTCTGCCAAAGGAGCAAGGGTATCCATATCCGCATCCTTAACCGGATTTTCAATACAGACGGCCATGGCAGGACCCTTGGGGATCACGACCAGGGACTCGGGCTTTTGTTTGAAAAAATAAGCCGTATCAAAAAAGCTCTCTTCGCTATCCCTTGCCGTCAACTTCAACACCCGGTCGGCTGCAGCAGCAAAATTCAGCATTTTCTGGGGAAGATCAATAAATATCGCCGGGTGATTAACGCCCCGGCTTTTATTGACATAAACAATGCTTTTCCACTGTGACGCCTTATGGACAATGGCATGAACCGTCTTGGCCCGGCTGGTATTCAGTATTTCAAACAACAGATGAGAAATATCCTGATCCGCTTTTTTCTGGTCTGATTGGCGCCTGTTGGAGGGGACAGCAATGGATGTATCACCTGATGAATTTTCTGTTGGGGAAACCCTGGTCGCATCTGTGCTAAAGAGGCCTTCTTTCCATTTAAGACCCCATTGCCGATAGCGTGCGATAGCTTTATCAAGGTATTTTTTGGCTTTGGATGCATCATTTTGAAACTGTGCTATTTGGCCCAGTTTTGCAAGTATCAAAGCCTTTTCATATAAGGCATCCGGCTCATGTTCCAGGGCCTTGCGTACTTCTTCAAACTGTGCTTTGGCTTTATCAAGGCGGCCGTTAATCCTCAAATCTTCTGCCTGGATCATGGTTAGCCTGGGCTGATAAAAAGCGGGATTGTTCCTAGCGCAGTTTTTTAGAATTTTGAGATGTTTTTTAAATGGTTTTCGTTGCTTGCCCTCGTTTAGTTCCGCCAGGGCAGCCAGAAAATGAAAATAGTAATAGACCAGCGTTCCCGGTTCCCCGTCAATGAGGTGTTCCATCTTCGCTTTCACCGCCAGGGCGGCATCATATCTGCCGCTGAAAAAAGCGGCATAGAAACGGTAGACTGCCAAACTGGTCAGCACTCCCCCCTCTTGTTTCGTCAACCGGTCCGGGTCAATCAGGTCGTCACCCAACTCCCATGGTTTGGGAAGACCCTGTTCCAGGTTTCCCAAAGCCCGGTCATGTATGGCCAGCATCAGTATGCCATACCGGTGGTTTAATCGTTCAAGCACTGCTGTTTCCCGCACAATTTTCGCCCGGATCTGATGGATGGGATGCCCTTTGATTAATAGGTAACAAAGGATAAGATCTGTGTAATACGAATAATACTCATGGTCCTCATGCCGCAGGCAGATTTGCTTGCCCTTTTCACAATTCTCTATGATTTTCTGCAGCGGGTGGTCCCAGTGATCCAAAAAGAAACTGGAAAGAAACATCTCTTTGCTCCGGTTCGCTTCGATTCCCCAACGCTTGCTGTTTTCCCGTGCAATAGCACCCAGTTTGCGCCCCCATTTGGCAGAGCCAGTCACCTGAATCAGCAGCATGCCGAAATTAATATGGGCGATGGCGCTTTCAGATGTATTCCCGTGTTTTATAATGTGTGCCAACCCGAGTGAAGTGAACATGGGAATCAGCTTTATCGGGTTTAAATAAAAGGCAATGCCCCCCAGGGCTGTTAATACTTTGACAATCGTCCGGTTATTGCCCTGTTGCGGCATCTCTTTGTATTTGAGAACTGAAGGCCGTGTCATTACAAGCAGTGCCCAGGTTTTAAGAACAGCGTACCCTACCCGTGCCCAGGAAGGATTTTCAGGCATCCTCACCCCTAAATGATCGAGCACGGAAATGCCTGTGGCCAGGGCTTCCTGTAATTGATCCATGGCCTGATAACAGGGAATTTTCACCATTTCCACCCGCAGGCGGTCGGCAAAAGAACGGGCATTTTCATCTACTTCATTAAAAAGCGCTACTGCTGCCTGATAATTTCCGGCAAGATACGCACATTCTGCGCCATGGCTGCAAAAAGACAGGGCCAGATCATAGTCGGAATGCCAGATGTTACCCGGAAAATGAGCCTTGCCCTGGTTGAACCAGTTTAAGGCCTCATCAAAGGCAGTCTGATCCCTTGCCTGTTGTCCGGCATGAAAAAAGTGGCGGACCATCTGCTTTTTTATTTTGGGGTCTGTGATTTCATGCCTGTAAAAACCATAGTGGTGCAGCAGGATAAAAACAAGGGGGCCGGGTTCAGCAGTAGTGATTGTCTCCAGATAATAAGCAGCAAGCCGTTTATGGATATCCGTCCTTTGTTCATCATCGATCAGGCCGTCCACAGCCTCCAGGATCTTGTCGTGGGAAAAATGGTATTCCTGCTCTTTTTTTACCAGGAATTGAATTTTGAGCGGCTTCCAGAGCAGGGCATCTATTTCCCCCAACGGCAATTCGGTAACGGATGAAAGTATGCTTACCGGTATCCCCTTTTGGATACAGGCACCGATTTGGAGCAGCATCAGGACATCCTGCGACAGACGGCGAAGCCGTGAAATAATGAGATCTGCCACATTTTCAGAAAATGTTAAGCTGCCGATCCTGTCAACATCATATATCCAGCCGGACGCCTCCGGCCGGATTGCTTCCTGTGCTAAAAGATCATCCACAAGCTGAATTAGGTAAAAGGGATTGCCGTGGGTCTTTTCATAACAGAGATCTGAAAGGGGCTTTATATCCTGATCTGCCTGGAGACGATCCTTGAGATAGGCTGAAATATCCCTGCGTGGCAGACCTTTTAAAATAATGGGCAGGCAGGAGTCAATGCCCCGGAAAATCTTCCGGGTTTTTGAAAGCCCGGGCAATGGATTTGCCTCTGGGTTGCGAAAGCCCAGAACAAGCATCACCCCTTTCAATTCGGGGGCCACGGCCAGGTGGCGCAAAAATTTGTGGGAAGCGGCATCCAGCCACTGAAGATCGTCAAAGAAGATAACAAGACCTTTGAAACAAGGGGCAAAACCCTCGAAAAGAGAGCAGATCAGGTTGTTTAATCCTGTGAAATCGTTCTGGGGCGTTTTTTGATGATAGGCCGGCAAAGGATCTTTGAACAGAAAACGCAAGGCCGGCACCAGGGCAACGGCCTGGTCCAGCTCAGGCCCGAGTTTGTCTGATATGATTTTGCCCGTTCTCGCCAGATTTTCCGGGTCATTGGCAATGACCTTTTTAACCAGCATATCCAAGGCAATCCTCACCGGAGCCAAGGGCGTTTTCGCCCTTCTCACCGCTGCTTTGCCAAAGATGAAACCACCCCCCTTTTGCTCGGTAACCAGAGTGAATTGCCTTACCAGAGTGGTTTTGCCCACACCGGCAGGTCCAGAGACCATGACTTGTTCAAAACCGCCCTTTTGAACCCGGTCAAAAACCGCGGCAAGTTTCCTGTGTTCGTTTTTTCTTCCAAAAAATCTGTTCATTTTGCCAATGTTTTATTTTGCTGGAAAAAAAATCCAGAATTTTTTTTCTTATTTTCCTCGGTTTTATTAAAATATTTTCCATAATTTTTCCATAATTATTTTTAAAAAAAAGCGGTCACGGAAGGGTTTGTTTTTTATAATTATTTGAAATTAATTAATATTTATCTTGATTCAGCGGGTCCAAAAATCTGCAGATGCCGTGATATGACATTTTTTTGTATCTGC
>JAAEMC010000912.1 GCA_024225895.1 Desulfobacteraceae bacterium
ATGAATCCTGGATTTTATTCATAGGGGACGAATGGGACTTAAGGTTTGTGCGGGAGCCGGTGGTATTTCTTGTGAACTTTATTTATTAATGATAGGTTGCTAATTTAAAATACAAAAGGGTGATTTCGGGAATGACTCTGTCGAGAAAGGTCTGAATCCGATCCGTGTAGGGCAGCATGCCGGAGCCCCGTTGCTTGTTGGCCACCATGGGATAGGGGCACCCAAGATTCCAATTTACCTTTTTATGCCCCATGTCATATAAGTAATTGGCAAGGAAAATAAAGTCTGCGGCAACATTTCCAAGGATTTGTGGGATCACTGGCAGTTTCTTGTTTTGTTCAGGTAAAACATCCTTGATTCGTGACGGTTTCAGGCGTTGCTGCCCCATGGTGGATATAAAAGGGGCAATGGCTATGTCAAATCCCTTGAAATGGTCACAGAATACATTTCGGAAAGTGACATCCGTAAACCCTTGAAGCGGTGCCAATATGATGGTCAATTGATTTTTATCCATGAATAATTTCAGATTCCGTTCCTGATTGCCAGTGGGCAAAAAAGCAAAAATTCTTTGACAAACAATGGGCTGATAACTTATACAACCAAATGTTTTGGTCGTCTTTGCTATACATAACATTAATCATGATTGCAAGGGGTGTTTTAAGTGATGAAAGCGCTTTTCAAAGAAGTTATTCAAATCAATACTATGGCAGACAACAAAGAAAAACAAAGGTGTGCAAATGAGTTCCTTGTTAAACTCAATGCCATGGAAATACCCCCGTATTTCAATTGGACCAAAGAAATATTTGAAGAGATCCACGTCAAAGAGACTCCGCAAAAAAAAGCACTGATATGGACCAATATTGAATCCCTTGAAATCCAGGAATATACTTATGAGGAGTTGTCGATCAAGGGGAATAAACTTCTAAATTATTTGCAGAGCCAGGGGGTTGAAAAAGGGAACAATATGTACATGATGAACCCTATCCTGCCTGAAACATGGTTTGCAACCCTGGCATGTATCAAGGGGGGGATTGTCGCCGTTCCAACGGCAACGACCATGACCCAAAGAGAACTTGAATTCAGGTTTGAGACCTATCCACCCAATGTTATTATGGCGGATGAGCAGTCTGCTGAATTGATTGACCTGGCACTATCTGAGGTCAGCCTGACACCCAAAGTGAAATTAGTTTTAGGAGAAAAACCCGGGTGGACGAGCTATTCACAAATAGATAATGAATCTGAACAGGCCGATGCAGTCCAGACGAAATCCAGTGATCTCCTTTTTTGTTTTTTTACATCAGGTACAACTGGTCTTCCCAAAAGGGTTGGGCATACGGCAGTATCCTATCCTATAGGGCACTTATCAACGACAATCATGCTCGGTATTACACCGGATGATATTCATAACAACCTGAGTGCACCCGGATGGGCCAAGTGGGCCTGGTCAAGTTTTTTTGCACCATTAAACGCCGGCGCCACCACCACGGGATTTTGTTTTCAAACTCTTGACGGCGAGCAATATCTTGACGCACTCTCCCGTCACAAGGTCACCACTTTTTGCGGACCACCGACCGCATGGCGTGTTTTTGTGAATATGAACCTGGAATCCTTTGACCTGTCCTGCCTTAAACAATCAATGAGCGCCGGGGAGCCTTTGAATCCGAAAATGATTGAGAAATGGAAGGAATATACAGGAACAAGTATCCGGGATTATTATGGCCAGACAGAATGTACGGCCATGATTGGAAATTTCTCCTGGATGGAAGAACAAATGAAGGCCGGTTCCTTTGGTGTTCCTTCACCCATGTATGATGTGGTACTGGTTGATAATGAGGGTAATATTATTGATACACCCCGAAACGTGGGTCATATCGTGGTCCGGACAGATAAATGGCGGGCATTGGGCCTTTTTAAGGAGTATATTGGTAATCCGGAAAAGATGACGGCTGTGTTTGTGGATCATTTTTATTATACCGGCGACAAGGCCTATTTTGATGAAGACGGATTCTGGTGGTTTGCGGGAAGGGCGGATGATGTGATTAAGTCTTCTGATTACAGGATCGGTCCTTTTGAAGTGGAAAGTGCTCTTTTGGAGCATTATGCGGTGTCTGAGGCAGCCGTAGTCGGTGCGCCGGATCCTAAGCGCTATCAGCTTGTTAAAGCCTATGTCATTTTAAGTCCAACCTATGAAGGAAACCGGGATCTTGCCCTGGAACTTTTCCGACATACAATTCAAATCCTTCCAAAATTTAAGATTCCAAGAATTATAGAATTTGTTGACGAGGTTCCCAAAACCATCAGTGGTAAAATCCGGCGGATGCAATTGCGTGAAAACGAAAAAAATCGCCAGGAGAACGATTTCAGTGCAGACATCCAAGAATATTTTTACTGGGATTTTCCGGAACTATCTTCAAAAATAAGGTAGGTGTGATATTAAGATGATTAAAATTTCATCTTTACTTCCACTTCTCCGCTGCCGCTTCGAATAAATTTGGCATCTGGATATTTTCTTTCAAAAACCGAGATCATTTTTTTGTTTTCAGCCAGCACAGTGGCTTCAAATTGTTTGTAATTATTTTCAATGGCCACTTTTTCAAGAATCTCCAGTAAAAATGATCCAATACCATTTCTGTGCAGATCTTCTTTCACAAGAAATGCGACTTCTGCTGAGTCATCGCCGGCATCTGCGTAAGATCCGATGGCAATGATCTGTTTTCTTTGGCCCACCTGGATCAAGCCGATAACAGTCATATTTCTTCTGTAATCCACAGTGGCCCATTGTTTTTGGAGCATCTCCCGTGAAAAGACTTTCCGCTTATTAAAAAAACGGTAGTAAATGGAATCTTCCTGAAGGGAATAATAAAAATGTCTGGATTCAAATTCATCTGACGGTAACAGCGGCCTGAATTCTATATTTTTACCGTTATCAAGTTTCAGCGAGTAGTGGTAATTGTCAAGGAACATTAAATCCTGGCTGGTGGGCGGCAGCTGGTCGGCAAAGATATAATGCCTTTTCTTGGCCTCGGTAATCAGATCTTCCCTGAATTTGGGATGGGCGATCTGGGCAAGTTCCATTACCCTTTGATAGATACTTTTCCGCCTCATTTCAGCAATACCGTATTCGGTGACAATAATGTCAATGTCCCCACGGGTGGTCGCCACGCCGGCACCTTCGCTTAAATGGGGGACAATCCTTGAAACTTTGCCTCCCTGGGCAGTGGAGGGAATGACTATGATGGAAAACCCGCCTTTTGACATGCTGCTTCCCCTGATAAAATCGACCTGGTCTCCAATACCGCTGTAAAAAAGATATCCCTTTGAATCTGTGCAGACCTGCCCTGTCAGATCAACTTCCAAGGCTGAACTGATGGATATAAAATTGTCGTTTTTTGCAATGACATTGGGGTCGTTTACAAAAGCGCTGGATTTAAAATAGAACATGGGGTTGTTATCCACATAGTCGTAGAGTTTTTTAGATCCCATGCATAGGGATGCTACCACCCGGTCCTTTAAATAGGACTTTCGGGCATTGGTAATGACTTTTTTTTCAAAGAGCGGTAAAAAACCATCCGTGATTACCTGGGTGTGTATGCCCAGATCTTTTTTGTCTTCAAGGTAGGGGAGCACTGCATCCGGTAGATGCCCAAAGCCGATTTGCAAGGTGGAGCCATCATCTACCAGCATATTGATATAATGGCCGATACGGTCGATGACTTTTTTATTCTTTACACTGGGTAAGGCTTCGAGTAAGGGTTCTTTGTGAAATACAAAATAATCGACCTCATCCACATGGACAAAGGAATCCCCCCAAGTTCTCGGCATTTGAGGGTTCATCTGGGCAATGACCATGTCAGCATTTTTGGTTCCGGATCTGGTGATATCAATTGAAATCCCAATGCTGCAATAACCATGCTCATCCGGGGGGCTGACTTGGATTAATGCCACATCAAGGCCGATTTCCTTGTTGTCAAAAATTTGGGGGATCTGGGACAGGTATACCGGGATATAATCAATTTTTCCTTCAAAGGCAGACTGCCGCATTAAAATACTGATGAAAAACAGCTTAATGCTGAATCTTGAAAGAAAGATTGCATCATCTACATAATTAGACAGAGTGGAAGATAACATCTGATATATAATGATATCCTGGATCGACTTGTTTTCAGCCAACGATTTGACCAGCTGCTGGGGCTCTCCGCAACCTGTTCCAATAAAGACCCTGCTGCCGTTCTTGATTTTTTTTATGGCTTCTTCAGCAGTGATCAGTTTGTCGGAGTAAAAATCTTGTCTTTCCATTCGCATTCCTCCTGGTAGCGCTTGAATTAGGTCCATGATTATTAAATAAATTTATACTAAAGTACAGAAAAAACCTTTGAAATATCTTTAAAGCAGGCATCAATGGCCGGATTTTGATTTACCTTGAATACATAATAACGCCGGGAGGGATTTTATCTAAGGAAAATCCCTTGGGTTTGGTCATTCTCGGGTCATCCCATACGGATTTTAATAGTTTTTCCCGATAATCCGGATGGGCAATACTGGCAAGGGCCAGTGCTTTGAATCCTGTGGTCAGGTCCCTTAGATCCGCAATGCCATATTCAGTAACAATGACAACTCCGTCATAAGCAGAAGCTGTCAAGGTGATGCCTTGAGGGTGGGCAGGAACAATTTTTGACTGGCCGTTTCTTGCTTTGCTTTTTATCGCAATGATTGGGGTGCCGTATTTTTTATGGCTCAATGCTCTTACAAAATCAGGCTGGCCTCCTACGCCGCCGTAGTAATGCATTGGATCAATGAAATCCGCCCATACGTTCCCGGATAAATCCACGCCAATAGCTGTGTTTATTGATAAAAATGGTGCACAGGCCCTTATTTTTTCCATTG
>JAAEMC010000913.1 GCA_024225895.1 Desulfobacteraceae bacterium
AGTCTGTCCGGTTTTTTGAAAAAATCGCCGCCATTCGGATCAAACTTCAAACCCTTGTGGATGTAGGATTGGGCTATATCAAATTAGGTCAGCCCGCGACAACGCTTTCCGGCGGAGAAGCCCAAAGAATAAAACTGGCCAGAGAACTTTCTAAACGCAGCACCGGAAAAACTATTTATATACTTGACGAACCCACCACAGGACTCCATTCCGATGATATCAACAAGCTGTTAAGTGTATTGGACATACTAGTGGATACCAAAAATACTGTAGTGGTTATTGAACACAACCTGGATGTCATCAAGCACGCAGACCATATTATTGATCTGGGCCCTGAAGGTGGTGATAAAGGTGGCCAGATTGTTGCTATTGGGACACCCGAAGAGGTGGCAAAAAAGAAAAAATCCTACACAGGCTATTACCTTAACAGCATACTGAAAGCCTAAAAGATGCTTGAAGATTTTCTTATTCAATTTTACAAATACCCGTATCACAAGGGCAGGCCCCATCCACCTCAAAGGCATAAACTATTCTGGAAGCTTTTTCAAACTGATCCTTAGAAATAGTTTTAAATGATGCTTTTTGGCAGATTGATTCCAATTTGACTTTATCTGGGAAAGCATCCATACCGGTTCCCATCAGCTTACCGTCTTGCCCGTTTATTATCTCCGCATCCTCACCGTTCGTAACCACGGCCACAGGGATTTGATAAGATTTAATTATCCGGGACAAGGCAACGGTTAAAAGCCTCCGGGTAACAAGGGAACCCGGGGCATATTTAATGATCATGCCTATTTTATCATTGCAGGATATTAGAAAGTCTACTTTGAGAACAGCTTTTTTCTTGTCTGCAGCTACCTTTATTTGAACATTATTTTTAAGCCGCTCTTTTTTAAATCTTTTCCCATTAACAAGAAATCTTGCAATTTGCTGCCGATACCTTTCATCATGGGTATCGGTAAGAAGTTTTCCCGTTAGAAAATCAGTAAGTTCTCCCATTACCACGTGATGGGGATTGGAATCTATTGCCATGGGTCATCCATTCTTAAAATATTATTTTATTCACTCTATTGGTTTTTCCTGGTATTGAATGTAAGATGGTTATCTTGGTTTTGCAATGCTTGGAGTAGTACTATTTTTAAATTCATGATAATTTTATGCTTTATTTGTGACATCACTTTTATTATAGCCAATTAGAAGACAAAGTGAGGAGAAATAATATGGCTTCGTTATTTTCCAAGGGTTCTATCAATAACATACATTAAACAATCGAATTATCCGATCTGCCACCTGGGAGGGTATGTGTAAGCAAGATGGCAGGCCCACTCAAAAATTGGTTGATTATTATATCAATCTTGTCAAAGGCGGTGTTGGATTGATTATTTCAGGATATACCTATGTCCGTCCTGATGGCAAACAACTTCCCGGTAAAATGGGTATTTATACGGATACCTTAAAAGATGACTTTATTAAATTAACCACTGCGGTCCACGACCATGGAGGAAAAATAGCCATTCAACTGGTCCACGCCGGCGGCCAAGCAGATTCCAAAGCCATTTCAGGCCCTACGGTCGCTCCATCTGCAGTGAAAGTGGATCAATTTCCTGAAGAACCCAAGGAATTAACAACTGACGATATCACAAATATTGTTGATGCCTTTGCCATGGCAGCCAAAAGAGCCAAAGATTGGGGCTTTGATGCCGTTCAGATCCATGGTGCCCATGGATACCTGATCAACCAGTTTTTATCCCCGTTGACGAATCGGCGAAATGATGAATACGGTGGCACCATTGAAGAGAGAAGCCGTTTTCTTTTTGATGTATACGACAAAATACGCTCAAAGTTAGGAAAAGACTATCCAGTATTCATTAAACTCAATGCTGCGGATAATCTTGACGGCGGGTTGGAACTGAAAGATGCTCTCAATGTGGCAAAAAAACTGTCTGATAAAGGCATTGATGCCATTGAAGTCTCATCTGGCACACCTGCTTCAGATAAAAAAGGACCGGCTCGTACAAAGATCAAGTCCCCGGATAAAGAAGGGTATAACCTGAAGCTTGCCAGCAAAATAAAGGAAGTTGTCCAATGTCCGGTCATTTCTGTGGGTGGTTTTCGTTCCCTTAATGTTGCAGAAAAGGCCATAAAAAATCAAAATATGGATTTCATTGCCTTATCCAGACCGCTAATAAGAGAGCCTGACTTGCCCAATCAGTGGGCAAAGAATAAAAAAGATGTCGCAAAATGTATTTCCTGCAATAAATGCTTTATTCCAGGACTTTCTGAAGGCGGTATATACTGTGTCCCTCAAAAAAAAGAGAAGAATAAGAAAGGCAAATCAAAAAAGGGATAACCGGGAATACAGGCCTCGGCTTTTTATTTAAACCGTAGGGGCGCACCTGTGTGTGCGC
>JAAEMC010000914.1 GCA_024225895.1 Desulfobacteraceae bacterium
CGATCTAAATATCCAATGCTCTTTTCACCTGTACATCCCGCATCAACTGGTCCGTATTCAGAAGGCTTTTACTTTTCTTGGGTTTTTGGTTTCCACCGTTTTCCGGTTCTTCTTTCTCAGGTTCCAGCCTGTTCTTTAAATCTTTTTCTTTGATCATCCGGTCAAAGGCAGACAATTTTTTCTTTTTCTTGGCCAGAATTTTGTGCTCCACCTCTATATCCGGCTGGATTCCCTTTGCCTGTATGGATCTGCCATTGGGGGTATAGTAACGCGCAATAGTATATTTTATACCGAATCCTTCCTTTAAAGGCCGGACAGTCTGAACCGAACCTTTCCCAAAGGATGCTGTTCCTAAAATCAGTGCCCTTGAATGGTCCTGCAAGGCACCGGCAACTATTTCAGAAGCAGAGGCGGATCCGCCATTAATCAGAACCACCACCGGATATTTTTTATCATTATCGCTTGATTTGGCTTTGTAAACCTGGGTATTTCTCTCCAGCCTGCCTTTGATGGAGACAATCACCCCCTGATTCAAAAAGAGATCTGACATCTTTACCGCCTGGTCTAAAAGGCCACCCGGGTTATCCCTCAAATCGACAATCAGCCCTTTCATACCGCCTTTTACCGCCTCCAGCCGCTTTAAATGTTTTTTGATGTCATCCACAGTTTGCCTTCTAAAGTTGGTAACCCTAAGATATGCATAGCCGGGTGCCAGGATCTTGCTCCGAACACTTCCCATGGGAATCAGATCCCGTTTAAGACTGAATTCCAGGGGTTCTTTTTCCCCTTCCCTGACAATGGCAATCACTACTTTCTTGTACCGGGGGCCTCTCATCTTATTGACCGCTTCCCACAAGGCCATATCCCTTGTGGATTCACCATCAATCTTAATGATGATATCACCTGCCTGGACACCGGCTTTATAGGCGGGAGTGTCCTCAATGGGTGAAATCACTGTAAGAATTCCGTCCTTCATGGTTATCACAATACCAATGCCTGAGAACTCTCCTTTTGTGTCGCCCTGAAGTTCGTCAAAGGCCTGGGGCGGCATGAAGCTGGAATGGGGGTCAAGATTACCGACCATGCCCTGTATGGCATTATGAATTAATTCTTCCGTGTCTATTTCATCTACATAATTTTTTTCCAGCTCTTCTAAAACATCTGTAAAAAGCTTTAATGTCTTATATGTTTTATCTTCATCCGCATTGGGGGCCTTACAAAACCCTGCTGTACCCGTCGTCAGCACAATCACGGTAATCATCAGCATAAACCAAAGTTTGGGCTGCTTTTTGCACATCGCTACCATTCCTTAAGCTCCTCTTTTTAACCATTCTATGGGGTTAACAGGATTTCCATGATGCCTGACTTCGAAATGAAGGCAAATCCCTTTTATTGAACCTGTATCACCAGCCGTTGCAATGACTTCACCGGTTTCAACCGATTCTCCAGTTTTTTTGAAGAGTTCCTCCAAATGGGCATAGAGTGTATAATAATTATCGCCGTGGTTGATAATGAGTAAATTCCCATAACCTTTAAGCCATTGGGCGAACATCACCGTGCCCTTAAAAACAGAATGGACCGGTTCGCCCCTGTCCACTCTTATATCAATTCCCCTTTGAAAAGTATAGGATTTGTAATCTCCGGTTTTTGAGGGGCCGAACTTTGAAATAATCTTACCTTTCACCGGCAATCTTAGTCTTCCTTTGGAATCAGGAAAAGAACCGTCCAGCTCAAGCATGGTTTCTACCTGCTCTTTTGAGATGCTGAGTATCCGGTTTTCCAATTCCTGGGCCGCTTCTTTCAAGGACGCCACCGCTGCCATGGACAAAACCTTTTTGTTTTGAATTTCTCCTAGTATATCGGCTTTATTTTGCCCTTCAATCTCCTTGATCCTGATTTGTTCTTTCAGTTCATGTCCCAAATCTTTTTTTGCAGCCATCTCCTGGGCCAATGCCTTTTCAAGGTCCTCAAACTCTATTAAATCCGTATTTTGATTGTTTAACACAGCAAAATCATTACCAATAATTCTTTTCATGGCGTTCTGGGTCAAAAAAAAGTCAAAGACCGAAGACGGCACACCTGCAATCTCAAGCCTTCCAAGTCTATTCATCCGGTAAAGGGCCTCCAGTCTGGCACCGACATAATCCTGGTTTTTATTAATGGATTTAGCCAGGGATTGCTTTTTCGATCCAATGAGATGGATATTGCCTTCCAATTTTTTTATTTCTGAAGAAAGTCTTGTAACGTTAACGCGGGCTTTGTTCAATTTGATATCAAGTAAATTAAGCCCTTCTATTATCTCCATCTCTTTTTGGGAAAAGGAGTCAAGCTTCTGCTTCTCTGTTGATAACTCCTGTTGGATTTTTTCCTTGTGGTGTTCTATTTTTTTGTGCTGGGATATTCTGGTTTCATCCTTTAACTTCTGACTTTGACTCTTTTCAATCTTTTTTTGCAGCCATCTCCTGGGCC
>JAAEMC010000915.1 GCA_024225895.1 Desulfobacteraceae bacterium
GAGCCCTTTCTTATTGATATTATTGTTTTTTTCGTTAATTAACTATATATCAAATGATTGGGCTCTTCAACTTATTTGTTTTATTATTTCAATATGTTATAGCTTTTTTTGTCATCTTTATCGTTAACCCCGAAAGTTGAGTATATTAATAGTGAAGCGATCACTGTGTCAATACTCTGTTCTATTTGCTCCCAATGAAAGTTTGGAAAAATAATTGATATGTTCCTAACTCCTGCGTATAATTGGTGCATACTACTCTAACCTGTCACAAGCTTTTAATTTATTAAATTTTGGAGGACTCGTGAATATTAAAACCGGGATCTTCACAATATTATTTTTCTTTTTTTCTCTATGCCCTGCCGGAGCTGAACCGGTTCGCATAACCAATGGCGAATGGTTGCCATACCATTCTAAAACGCTACCGCATTTTGGAGCTGGTTCTCGAATCGTTACCGAATCATTTAACAACGTAGGAATTGATGTTGAGTGGGGCTTTTTCCCATGGAAAAGAGGATATAAACTTGTTGTCAAGAAGGAATGGGATGCTTCAATTGGCTGGATAAGAACCCCTGAAAGAGAAAAGGAAGTACTGTTTAGTGATCCTGTGTACGGAGGAAAGTGGGTGCTTTTTCATTTAAAAAGTGTCGTTTTTGACTGGAACACCATTGATGATCTTAAACAGTTTAGAATCGGCGCAACAGCGAACTATTCCTATGGGAAGCAATTTGATGATGCCGAAAAACAAAAACTGATAAAAGTGGAGCGTGTTCCCAGGCTCGAGCAAAATTTCAGCAAACTGCTTGGAGGACGGATGAAAATCATGGTTCATGCAGTTGACAGCGGGTATGCAACCCTGAGAGCTCATTTTGAGCCACATGAAATTGATTTGATCACGCATCATCCTAAACCGATCCAGGTCGTGGACTATCATTTGGTATTCTCAAAAACTGAGCAAAACAAAGAACGTTTGATACTGTTTAATAAAGGTCTGAAGCAGCTACGGGAAATGGGAAAAATTGATAAATATATTAAAGAGGCTTGGGACCAGAGTAAATAGATAGATTCTTCAACTCCAAAGGGGCGGGGGCAAGTCTGCCTTCAGCCCTTTATTGTCAAATGATGAACCAGAGCAATATGCTTTCTTTTATTTCCACCTTCAGCAAATCTCATAGTACAAAAATCAAGGTTTTAACCCCTTTCCCTGGAACCTGCCAAAGACTTAAATTAGGTCCAAAAAATTAATAGGAGTTAAGCAACCTGCCTGTCACTTTTTTCCTTTTTATAAAACGATTCATATGGAATTATTTTCCTGACTTTTTTAGTGTCTTTTATAACTGTTTGAGATTTAAAGATAATTTATTGCCAATAAATTTGGTACGGTTCATGCTTCCATCATATAAAGACAACTAATTGAATTCGTATCCAAAAATAAATAGGAGATCCAATATGATTAAAAAAATTCTTCCGGTGTCAGGAATCCTTATTTTTGTTATATTATCCGGAACAATTTCCGACTTATCCTCTGTATCCATGAATTTAAAAAGCAATTTAATTGTTCTTTCGGGAACCTTGCTGTGTTGTTTGATTTCATATCCGTTCAAGCTGTTTTCAGACCTTTATAGCAGCGTCTGCCAGGCTTTTTCAGAAAACCGCAAGGATTTCAATGATACCATCAACCAGATTGTGGCACTTTCCGCTGTCAGAAGGTCCGGCGGTGTTCTTGAGCTGGATAAGAAATCCTCAAAGATTGAAAATGATTTTTTAAAAATGGGCATTGAGATGGTTGTGGACGGCTATGACCGGTACACGATTTTCAAGACCCTTGAACGACGGTATGACAACTACCTTGAAAAAAAACGTTCAGAAGCAGACCTTATCAATACCATGGTGAAATATATGCCTATTTTCGGGTTTGTAGGTACCATCATCGGCCTGATTAATGTACTGAATCACATGGGATCACCGGAACTGATCGGCAAGGGAGTGGCCACCGCCTTGCTGACCACCTTTTACGGATTACTTTACGCCAATATTGTGTTCCTTCCCATCGCAAAAAAGCTCAAGGAAAAAATTAAGCTGGATTCCATTGAACTGGCCCTGATAATAGAAGGCGTCATGGATATTTGTGAAAAAGTCAATCCTAAAGCGATCGGGTACCGCTTAAGATATTGCATAGGAGGATTTTACCAGGATGACCGTAATCTGAATCCAGGTAGACAAGTGTCCCAAAAAGTACTGTCTTCTTTTAAATTTGGATTGAAAAGAAGATAACCACGGAGATCAGAATGGCAGAGACGCTTATTGATAATTTGAAGTCTGAATTGGAAATTTCTGACCGAAAACGGCTTCGCCTTCAAAGGCGAAAATTCTTAGAGACATTTGAACCTGACGAGCTAAGCCCCTGGATCATGCTTGATCTGATGACACTTATCCTTGTTTTCTTTATCATTTTGTACGCAGATCTTCTTAATGCAACCCCTCACAAAAAGGTTGAAAACAATACGGCTGCGATAACCAGTGCAAAAAGACCAGATGTGTATACCCCCCAAAAAAAAGTATTATCCCGGCAAGAACTCAAGAAGAATATTCTCCATGAAAAAAATAGAGATCTTTCAAAAATTAAGACGCAAATGCACCAGGCCATGAAAGCCATTGATCTTTCTGATTATGACATTGAGGTTATGGAAAACAGAATTGTGTTGGTCATCGGTGAAGAGATCAGTTTTCAGGTAGGCCAGGCCCAGCTGTTAGAGAGCATTAAAACCCCTTTAAGAAAAATTGCACTGTCTATTAACCAAAAATATATTTACAGGATTATCGTTTCCGGTCATACCGACAACACGCCAATTCATACAACACAATTTCCTTCCAACTGGGAGTTGTCTGCGGCAAGGGCGCTGAGTGTGGCAAAATTTCTAATCGCCCATGATGTTGATCCATACAGTCTTTCCATACAAGGGTTCGGCCAGTATAATCCCATTTCAGACAATACTGATCAAAAAGGCCGCCAGGCCAACAGGCGTGTAGAGATCACCCTGCTGATGGAACCTGTGTGAAGGGGTCAAGCCTGCCTTTAACCCTTGCAGCCCCTTTGTTTCTTTAATTTTGTCAGCTGTCTGTCTTGCCGAAATTCATTGCAAAGTTGGCCAGATAGTTTTCAATCAAATCCGGGTGATTCACTAATTCCATCAAATCCAACCCATCCACATCTTCATCCCGGTCAAAATCACCTAAATAATAATTTGTCGAACCCGGCGTTACCGTAGCGGTTAGCAGGGCGACCATGAGATGGGCATGATCAAATTTATATCGTTGTGTTCCATTATCATCGGCATAAAAATCAGTGTAGAGTGCTGATGTTCTCCCGCCATAATGACTGTACCCGACAGGCGTAACCTCAGTTTGGCCATCATTTCCGCCAATTATAATTGTTTGACTGATTTTTAAGTCCAATTCTGCGGAATATACGATGGCCGGCTCTTCAGATCCGCTGAAATAGTTATCATTTGAAAAACTGCCGTTATTGTCTTCTTCATGGGCATCATTTGCACCATAAAAATACCAGCCATCGTCAAATGATTGATTCATTTCAAAAAATATCTTTATCCTGGAATCATTTATGATGTTTGTATGGGCTTTTGTATTTACAATAAAGCCTGTTTTTTGAGTCGCACCCGTTACCCCGTCAAGATCTTCAGGAATCGGAATCGCAGGTTCTGCAAGAAATAAAAAATCGCCGTTATACTCTTTTTCAATACAATTTTTATGGGCCCAGAACGGAACAGCTTGCGGTCTTTTCACTTCATTATTTGTAAACCTCATAATATTTGTAGCTGGTACAGCAGAAACATACAGGTTCTGAATAAAATTTCCGAAAATATCTTCTGTCCATATGGCAAATACCGGTGTGGCAACATATGCTCCGCTTTGAAAATCAATTTCTAAAATTGTCCCGTCTTTATTAATGTTTGTATTAATTACAGCAGCGGATACACTTGTATCAATTTCAAAATTAACTATTGTCTGATCACCTGGTGTATATACTATAAGTTCATATTCACCAGTTGCTGATATCTTGGTTCCATTGGTAAATGGATCATGGGGCCCGGAATTTAATGATAAAGTAGCCCATGCATTTGATTCATACCATATTGGTTTTACATATTCTTTATAAACAGATCCTTGGGTGACGCCGAACACTTTTGGAGCAGCATCGGCTGAGGCAATAATCGGAATCAAACAGAATACACTGCAAAATATCCAGAAAAGCATTGTATTCACAAATTTTTGAAAAGGATATTTGAATAAAGATTCTGAATTATTTTTATATTGA
>JAAEMC010000916.1 GCA_024225895.1 Desulfobacteraceae bacterium
AATAGTATGATTGAAGAGATCCAGGAGCGGGATAATGATCTTAAGGTTTACAGCATTAACCTTGAAGAAAGGGTAGAATCCAGGACGGCAGATCTCACCCAGGCCAAAAAAGAGTTGGAATCCCTTGTAATATCCCTTGAAAGGGCCAAAAAAACCGCTGAAAATGCCAACCATGCAAAGACGCAGTTTGTTGCGAATATGAGTCATGAAATCCGTACACCCATGAATGGTGTATTGGGCATGGCAGATCTTTTATTGGAAACCAATCTTAGTGATGAACAGAATAGATTTGCAAGAACCATTCAGAATTCCGGGGAAACATTATTGGCAATCATCAATGATATCCTTGATTTTTCAAAAATTGAAGCCGGGAAAGTTGAGCTTGAACATATTGGTTTTGACCTGCAGCTTATTGTAGATAATGTGGCCCGGATGCTTGCATCTCGTGCCCAGGATAAAGGGGTTGAATTGGCAGCGGTTATTCCGGATCAAACCCAGGTGTTCTTAAAGGGTGATCCCACTCGGATTCGGCAGGTTTTAACCAATCTTGTAGGTAATGCGGTGAAATTCACTGAAGAGGGTGAGGTGGTGATCAGGGCATCAACAAAGCGTCTTGGCAACGGCAGGGTAAAACTGACGTTGTTAGTAAAGGATACTGGCTTGGGTATCCCTCAAACGGATCAAAAAAGGCTTTTTGATCCGTTCTCCCAGGCAAATGGTTCCACCACGCGCAAGCATGGCGGTACAGGTTTGGGGCTTGCCATTTCCAAAGAACTCGTCTCTTTAATGGGAGGCAGTTTAAGCTGTAAAAGCGAACTCGAAAAAGGATCTGAGTTCACTTTCTCTTTGGAGATGGAAATAGATACGAATGCCCAGCCATCCGGGAAGATTATTCAAAGCAAAAAGCTGGCAGGAAAAAAGCTTCTGATTATGGTTCCCAATGCAACCAACCGGGAAATCCTGGAGTTACAGGCAGAATCCTGGGATATGGAAAGCGAGTGTGCCTTTGATTGTGACCAATGCCTGGAGAAGCTTAAATCAGCCCGGTTATGCAATACACCTTTTGATGTGGTGATACTGGATATGTACATGCCGGATAAAGACGGTCTTGAAATTGCTGGTCAGATCCGGGGGCTTCCCCAGGAAAACGGAACAAAGATTTTAATGCTCTCTGTTGTCGGCATACACGAAAATACAGAAGCTGCGGAAGATTTGGATATATCTGCATATATGACAAAACCCATTCGGAAAATTGATCTGTTTAGATTATTAATGGATGTATTTGAATTCAGGCTGGAGGATATACCCCAAACGACATCCTTAGATACAACTTTAAAAATGATGCAAGCCAGCGGATCACAGGTTCTTGTTGCTGAAGATGATGAAACCAACCAGTTTGTTGTTTCAGAGCTACTTAAAAAATTGGGGTGTTCCGTGGATATTGTGGAAAACGGCAATCAGGCCATTGATGCTTTTCTTGAGGGGAACTATGACTTGATATTCATGGATTGTCAGATGCCGGTTCTTGACGGTTATAAAGCATCTGCAGCCATTCGAAATCTCGAACAGGAAAGAAAATTGAACTTTCAGGTCCCCATTGTGGCATTAACCGGAAACGTTCTGGAAGGAAATCAAGAGAAATGTCTGACTGCCGGCATGAACGATTATATTGGGAAACCGTTGAAAAAGGATGAGTTCATTGCCATGGTGGAGAAATGGACAATTTTAAATCCAAATAAGCAATCTGATCCAAAAATAGATTCTAAAAAAAAGCATATCCATAAAGGGATTGATAAAGATACCGAGGATCAATTTGCCGCACCCCTAAATCTGGAAATTGCCCTTGATGAATTCGATGGGGATATAGATTTTTTTAAAGAGGTGTTGTCAGGCTTTTTGAATAATATTGTAAATCAGATATCAAAGATAAAAAAGGCCATCTCTAACGGAGATCTAAAAATCGTTAAACAAATAGCGCACTCCATCAAAGGGGGCTCTGCCAATCTGCTTGCCAAGGACCTGTCTATTGCTGCCTCTGATCTTGAGAATGCAGGAAAGATAGGAGATTTGGAAAAGAGTTCAATTCATTTGGAGAAGCTTATTAAAGAATTTGCCTGTTTAAACGATTACGCAAAAAACATTGATCAAAAAATATCCCTTATAACAGTTCCAAAACCTCAAAATAGTTTGGATATTCCACAATTTGACTGCCATATCCTGGTGGTGGAAGATGATAGTACCAATCTGGATGTTATTTCAGAAATGTTAAAAAAATATGGTTGCCGTGTTTCTGCGGCTTCAAACGGAAAGCATGCTGTTGAGGCATTTATTGAGGGGTCTTATGATCTCATATTCATGGATTGCCAGATGCCGGTTTTGAACGGATATGAGGCCACAGCAAAGATCCGTCAACTGGAAAGAGAAGAAGACATTCAAAAGCCTGTCCCGATTGTGGCTTTAACGGGAAATGCCCTTCAGGAAGACAAGGAAAAATGTCTTTCCGCGGGTATGAATGACCATATCAGCAAGCCTTTAAAACGAAAAAAATTATTCAAGATTCTGACCCAATGGGTGGCCGGTCTTAAAGTGTTGGAAGAATACCCTGCCAAACATCAGGCTTTTGGGAAAGAATATAATAATACGGACAATAGTATAAACGATTAACATCCCAATACTTCATGGTATGTCTCTTTTCTTATTGTTTTTGTATAAGGGCGTTTTCAACTGCTTTAGCTGCATGGATTTGAGTAGTATCATATATCGGTATATCGGTATCCCCTGTCTTGATCAACATTCCTATTTCAGTACAGCCCAGAATAATGCCCTGGGCTCCTTGCTCGGCCAGTCTTTCCACTATGTTTAAGTATTTTTTTTTGGAACTGTCTCTAATTTGCCCAAGACAGAGTTCACGATAAATAATATCATGGACAATTTGCCGGTCATCATCTCCCGGGACCACCACATCCAAGCCGTATTTATCAGTCAGCCTATCTTTGTAAAAGCCTTGTTCCATAGTAAAAGCAGTTCCAAGAAGTCCAATTTTTTTAATTTGATCTTTGACCAGAACCTGGGCAGTGGCATCTGCAATATGGAGCAATGGGATCTTAACCGCTTCTTGTGCCTTGTCGGCCAACTTATGCATGGTATTGGTGCAGATCAAAAAAAAGTTGGCTCCGGCGGCTTCAACCGATTGGGCAGCCTGTGTCATAATGGATTCCAATTTCGCCCACTCTCCCTGGTGCTGAAGTCTTTCAATGGGGTCAAAATTCAGGCTGACCATGGCAATTTGAGCAGAGTGAAGGCCTCCAAGAGCTTTCTTAACGCCTTCATTGATTTCACGGTAATAGTGAGCACTGCTTTCCCAACTCATGCCGCCAATCAGGCCAATGGTTTTCATCTTGATATTGCTCCTGTTATAGAAAAGGGCTAAGAAATTTTTGAATCTGGTTTAACCCTTGATCCTTGATTTGGATAAATTCAAGAATGCTGCATCCTGCCACGTTGAATTCATCATTGAGTAAAGAGATAATACGGCATAATGTTTCCGGAAAAAGGCCATCCGCTGTCGGATGTTTTGTGTTTTGATAGGCCTCAGGATCAAGCACATCCAGATCTATATGGATGTAGACACGTCTGAATCCCTTGTCTTTGATCTTATTTACAAGGCATGCCGGATCTGATTCAAGTTCTTTGACTTTCAGGATGTCGATGGGGGTGGTATCTAAAAAGGCCTGTTCTGGTTCATCTAATTCCCTTATCCCAGCCATGATTACCTGGTCCGGTTTTATAAGGCTTAAACACCTGTCAGTAATCTGCGGATCTCCCTCACCGAGCAATGTTCTTAGGGGCATGCCGTGAAAATGCCTGGAAAGAGATGATTCAGGGGTGTTTAAATCGCCATGGGCATCAAACCATAAAAGCGCCAGATCATTGTTATAATAATGGTTGAGATAAGATACCGGGGCCAATTCAACAGCACAGTCTCCGCCGAGGGTAAAAATGGATTCCGGTTTAAAGTTTTTCACCAGAGAAACCGCCTCTTCCAGTTGAGAAACAATATCAGAATATCCCAGGATATTATTGAAAGTTTCAAGGGTCCGGGTTTCCGGCACATTGATGGTGCGAAAATCAATATCCGAAAAAAAGGCCTGGAGTCTTTTTGCACCATGGTAAAGTACATTTGAAGGGCCGGATCCTTGCCACTGGGGAAACAATAGGTTCAGGTGTTTTTTGTTATGTATATTCATGAAATTTCTAATGGCAGATTCATTGATTTTTGGCAATGATTTTTTACGATCTTGTTTTGGTACGGGTTGTTAATTGTTAAGGTTTGTCAAAGAACATACCCGTATTCATGGATATGTTCTTTTTTATCTATCTA
>JAAEMC010000917.1 GCA_024225895.1 Desulfobacteraceae bacterium
GTTAATTGCAATTGACCGCCTATGCTTCCGGCAGCTGCGACAATATCATAAGTCGCATCTCCGGTGGCTTTCCATCCGCCTGCGGCCCCGGTGGACGCCGGCAAAGTGACATGGCCGATGAAATCTTCAAAGAATCTAAAAATATCTTCGGGTTTTAATGTCAGGTCGGTCGCTTTGAAAATCTGAAAAGCTTGGGTTTGGTCAATGGTTTCTGTCACTCCCAATGTTCCTACCATAATAAATCAAACTCCTTTTACATATAAAAGTATTGTTTAAATCATCAAGCTGCGCGGGCTGCTATATCTTCGCCCAACTTTTGATCGGCTTCAGCATCAGATTCGAGATTGCCCGCTTTGCCTTTGATTGCGAATTCGGAAAACAGGCTGTCATTAAATTCAAATTGACTGATGAATGTCCGGAACCATTCGAGATCGGTTTGCTTTGATCCTTCCGCAAATTCGATTTCAGCATCATTGCAAGCCAAACGCTGCATAAATTGAACGATACCCATTTCTTCCCATGCCGGAGGCATCTTGCCGGCTTCCTTTTTCGATTTGACATCAGTTGCGATCTCGGCAAAAAGAAATTTCTGCTTACGTTTGGCTTCCTTTTCGGCAAACTCAGCTTCAAACAGCTCTTTTTCCTTTTTGATAGCTTTTTCCGTGGCCGCTCGCACATCCGCTTCGCTGAAAAATTTGTTTTCTTCAGCCACAGACGGTGGAGCGTCCGCTTCATCCTCGATTACAGCCATATCCGGTTCAAAATCCGGATCATACTTTGTAGCTTTCCAAGCTGTGAATAACTCCTTGAAACTTTTAAAAGTCATGCCTTTCCCTTTCGGTTCTTCAAAATTAAAATAGATTGCTTCCTCTTCGTTAAAATCTACATCTCGCAGCCCCTTGATGGCCGGGGGCGTTGCTCCCAGAAATCCGACATGGCGAAGCTTCCCATCGGAATAAAAAGCGGCCGATCGTTTCTTATAAGCGCCTGAGCGTACCAAATCGGCAAAGTCAGGGTTGACCTGCTCAAGCTTTGCCTGCAAAAAAGCAACTCCGTTTTTGATGTGTTTTCGCAGGCCATTAACCCAGCCATAAGCGGGGGCATTGGTTTGCGGATGTCCAACCACTATGGGCGGCTGGTGGCTATCGTCGAACGTACTGACAGCCACATCAATAAGGCGATCACCATCATGCGGATTGCCCAGGCTATCCTTAACCTTGCCGCCCTTGAAAATATCAATCCAAGCGTCAATCATTATGTCACCTCTGTCACTTTAAGTGTTAAAGTTTCTTTTTTAATCGGGAAAAGATAAAATGTATCGCTTAAAGAGCATCTGCCAAAATTATCACAATTCAATTGCCCGCCCGTAATGTCGAAATTAAGAAGGTTTCCGCATTCAGGACACAGACAGACTAATTTTGTGTATGTCAATATCTTCAGACTATCCCCTACCTTCATTCCCAGTCACCTGTCATAAAACTCAAAATAGACTCCTTGACCACATCCACATCTTCATCCTGTATATCCAGAAAAGGACGGGGCGGTATATTGCCCCAGGGAACTGTCATTCGGCGTGTATGCGCCCTTACTCGTGTGGTTCGCCCGCTTGCCAGCGTGCGTGTATGTGCTGGCACGTTTGCCGGATGGGTGCCGAACTGACCTTTTGTCGCCCCATAGTGCATTGTGGTGGCATATATTTTATTGGTGCCGACCGCCACGGATTTATCTTCGGCCTTGTAATTCAGGGAACCTAAAAGACCGGCGGCGCCTTCGCGATTTAAGATATTGCCCGGCCATCGGTTTGTCCGCATTCGTTGCGGGATTGTTGATTTGTCAGACAGCTCTTCCCATTTGGGCCGCCCTTCAATTTCAAATTTATATTGAATCGACTCAAGAAGAGTTTCCCCAATATCATTCATTAAAGGACGGAATCCGCCAGACAGCTTTTCATGCAGCTCTTGCAGCTTCCGAAGTACTTCAGCATCGTCTATTATTCTGGTTTCTGACTGATCTGCCATAATCTATAAACAAAAATATAGTTGGAAAATTTAATGGTTAAAACAATGTTTTTCTTCGCTCCGAAGGATGGGTTTTTTTTGAGTGTTATTTTCATCAGAAAACAACATCGTCAGGATAAATCTCATCATCAATATATTCAATCACGCGACCGCTGTACATTTTTGCTATGTGTTGAGCGATAACATAATCCGGATCGCCCTGGTCAGGCGTTATCTCATTCATTTCAAGATATAAGTCGGTTGATCTTTTTAGCATGTTGGCAATATTTTGGTCATCGCCGCTCCATTCTAAATCTTGCAACGTATATGTTTTTTTTGTGATTTCAACTTTTACTGTCATTTTGCCTCTTTAGGCTCAAAGCGGATGCCGTTGTCGCCTTTGTATGGGTTTTTATGATCGAAGCCGTCTTGAAGGATGTCTTCTGGGATGCCTTTCGGAAAGGCAGCGCATTTCATTCCTGGCTTTAAAATTAAATGTTTACAGCTTAAACATTTGATGATTTTTTGCATTAAATTATCCCTATTAAGTTCATAATTTGCAAACAAAGCTTCCTTGGTTTCGGATTATACTTAAACTCTGCATAAGCCTCAGCTATCATCTCCTCTGGATCAGTGCTGCCGTAATAGCTTAAATCACTTTGCAACTTTTCTTTGCCCGTTTTTTTATAAAAAGCATCTATTTTATTTATAGCTGATAAAGAATTCTGCGTTGTAAAATCTATAATATGTCCTATCTCGTGATCTATTGTAGATAAAATATCTGACGTGCCCTTTGCGAAATAACCGGTTTCTTCAGATGTTTTCCAAATTTCCCTAGTTTTTTTAATATATTGTTCTTTAAAATAATTGGGATTAAATGAAATTCCTGCATACTTCCCTGTACGTCTACTGGCACCAGCGGCACTTTGATCTATAGGCGTATCCCCTCTTTTTTGCATATCCCCGACAAATTTTAATCCTTGACGAGTATCTGGGAAATCCTTTTTTAATTCAAACAATTTTTCATTTATTGCATTTACAAAATCAACTTCTAAGTCACCATAATCCACAACATCAGCCAAATCATTATCAATCGCCCATTTTTCGGCTGCTTTAACAGTTTTTTGAGGTTCAAATTTAGCGGCTGTTTTAGTTGCTGCGCCAGCCGCCAGTTTACCCTTCAAACTCGCCAAATCACCCTTCAACTGATCCCGCAGCTTCTTATCATATTTCCGATAATTCGGCTGAATGACATTCAACCCGGCTTTGCCCACGTGGTAATCAAAGCCCTCGTCCGGTTTGACCTCTTCCGGTGTGGAACCATCATCAGGCTCGATCTTTGGCGCTTTTGTGGAAACATCCAACCCGCGTGCTTTAACCTGTGCGGCAGTCAAGGCGGTCACATAGCATCCGCATCGGAAGCCGTTTGGGGGATACCATTTGTCCCAGACTGCCGATCCGACCTTGGCCACAAATTTGTCCATTGCTTTATGCTCTGGGCGGTTCGTTGGCCGGGGCGTGATGTGATATTGTAGAAATGGACGCCTTGCCCGGTTATCCATCTGTTGTTTAAAGCGTCCGGTGTTGTAACTGCTGGCCAGGTTTGTTCGGTATATCGTTGTAAGCCGATGACCTGCCAGGCGTTTGCGGCCGCTCAGGTCAACTGCTTTTTCGCCTTCGGGGGCGTACCATCCGCGATTTTCAAGATAGGGAACCAAATCATCTTTGAATTGTTTTAGGGTGGTTCCCTTTTCCATAGCATCTTTCAGGTTATTTTGTATCTCTTGCAATACATCGGTCGAAGTCACTCTGGCAACGGTGAAAGCCTTGGCGTGGGCCTTATCCCAGACATCCTTCCAACTATCAGGTGAAAGGACGACCTTTTTCTTATTGAAAAAGGCCAGTTGCTCCTCAAAAGGAAGATCAAAACTTGTGGATATTTCAGATGGCATCAACAGCTCCGCGGGCCGCCGCTTGGAACTGCGCCCTTGCCATTAATTCCTGAAAAGACTGCGTATCCATTTTCGGATAAAAGGTATAAAGCTTTTCGGCGATATCGTCCAAAGAAGACGCACCGTCAATAAACTCCATCACCGGTTTAAGCATAGCGTCCATAGCATCTTGCGCCTGTTTTTCAGATTCGACAGTAAGCTGATCAACAGCATCAGGCTTATCAGCAAGATTCGTTTTGCTTTTCGCATCGGCAAACTCTCCTGGGGGCTTTTCTTTTGATTCTATGGTTTGCGATTCCGGTTCCGCCGGGATACGTATTTCAAAGTCACCTTCTTGAA
>JAAEMC010000918.1 GCA_024225895.1 Desulfobacteraceae bacterium
CCAATAGTCCTCAATGGTATCGGCTTTTGGGTAGCGGCCGCTCAGGCCGATGATGGCCACGGCAGTTTGGGAAATAGTTTTCTTTGAAATAATTTTTATCTTTTTGGACGGCACCGGCATAGGCTGAGCAAATGGTATTTTGGCATCCGTACATTGGGTCCAGGCCATGCAGGCACCGGGGTATGTACGGCTTAAATGCATTGCCAGGGATTCCAGGGTCTGGAATTCATAGAACAATGTTTTGGGGATATCGCCAAAAATAATTTCAAGGTCCTGGTTAAGCTGGGCTATCATCACAGAATCAATTCCATAGGTTTCAAAGGACTTTTTGGCATCAAGGCGGTCCGGCACAAGATCAATGGCTTTACCTATCAGGCTTTTAAATGCTTCCAGGGTGAGTTCCTCAAGATTTTGCCCCAATACGTGTGCATCACTTTTGCTGGAACCGGTTTCATCTGCGGGCAATTTTTCAAGCAGGCTTTTTCTGATTTTTTCAGGGTCCCCGTTCACCACCATCAGCCGGGACTGATTCAGGCCCAATCCCAAACCAAGGGCCTTGATTCCAGCAGCGGTTTCCATGGGTTTCATCCCTGTTTTATCTTTAATTATTCGTTCAAAGGCCCTGCCCACCTGCATGCCTCCATCTTTCCACAGGGGCCAGTTTATTGACAATGCTACCCCATGGCGTTTTCCTGTGGTTGAAAGCTGGTTCCTGTATCCTGTGTAGGCATCCATGAATGCATTGGCTGCTGCATAGTCTGCCTGGCCCGGATTGCCAAGGGCTCCGGCTCCTGAGGAAAAAAGGATAAAAAAATCAAGCTCCAGATCGCAGGTAGCCTGATCCAGGTTTACGGTTCCAATAACTTTGGGGGCCAGAACCCTGGTGAACTCCTCCCTGGATTTTTTGGGGATAAA
>JAAEMC010000919.1 GCA_024225895.1 Desulfobacteraceae bacterium
CGCTGCCTGAGATGAATAGCCTCTAATGGTAACCATTTTAACATCAAAGCCACTGTTCAGTTTTTTTACGATAAAGTCACCGGCTGCATGATGCCAGGGAAAAATCTGTTCAAATGTTACAATGTCATAATACCCGGTTAAAATTGTGGCAATCTTTTCATAAATAGTGGATGCTTTGTCCAGGGGCAAATATGTATGCTTCCCATCCGAACCCCATATAACGATTTTTTTTTCTTTAGCATCGTCTGTAATATGAAACTCGTTATATCCTTTAAACCACTCACCTAAAAAGAATCCAAAAGCATGATCATCCATGGAAACAGAACCGGTTGCATATACCTGGGGAATAAATTGGAAAGAAAACTTTTGACTCAATTTTGTCAAAAGGCCATATTCATCCTCCATGAGTGAAAGTCCAGGTTTTGAAACAGCTCCGTTTAGTACAAAATAGATAGGTGTTAATTCATTGAGTTGGACGCATAATCTTATCGGATGATAAAAAGCACCATGCTTTTCAAGGAAAAAATATATATGCTGACTTTCATTGGTCTGAACCATTTTCTGCAGCACAAAAGCCAAGCCCTTCTTTAAATTGCAGAAATCATCTTTTGAAACAAATAGTTGTGCCGCTCTAAAATATTGACCAATGGTTATAGCCTGGCTGGATTTATCGTTTGAATGGGGGTGATATGGACGTTTCCCCGATAATGGCAGGTCCCAAAAAAAAGAACCGGGGGTAACCGGCTCATTTTCTCCAGGTATATGGAAAAAGGTTTTCAATGACCCTCTACTTTATTCTATGTGGCTCAAGTTCTTTTTTCAGTTCATCCGCAACCTCAAAGCCAAGTTTAATGGCCGCATCACAATGTTTAATGGCATTTTCATAATCTTTAATCTCCAGATAAGCCACAGCCAAATTATTATGTGCGATTGGGAATTCAGGCTGGATCTCGATGGCCTCAAGGTTAGCTTTAATACCTTCCTGGACAAGGCCTTTCATAAAATATGCTGTCCCAAGTGTTGTATAGGCTTGAACAAAATTTTTATTGTGAGTAATAGCTTTTTTAAGGTTCTTAATCGCCTTATCTACTTTTTCTTCATCCTCTTTTTGATTTTTACCGTCAACCAACTGCAGAAGGACAAAGGCTATATTGCCATAACCTTCTGCAAAACCCGCCCTTGCTTTTACCGCATACTTGTTATACCGGTAGCACCCCTCAAGATCATTGCGTTGAAGGCAGATTCCGCCTAAAAGCACATAAGCCTCTGCAAGATTGGGGCTGCAGTCAATTGCCTCATGGAGTTCTTTTTCAGCTTCATCATACTCCTGTTTTCCCATCAAAGCCACTGCAAGATTGTAGTGGGTGGTGCCGCATTCGGTATTTTGGGCAAGCTGGGATCTTAATTTTACAATATGCTCATCTGCATTTTGGGACAGATTGTTTTGATTTTTGCCTTCTGTCATGATAAACGTCCTTTTTTATATTGAAATAATTTTACATTCATAGTTTAAAACTAAGTATAATATTTCCGATACACTTATGTGTCAAGGTCAATATTAATCTTGAACGATTTTAAGACTTATGGTAGTGCCAAACATTAGGGCAATTCAAAATCTATTAATCATTTCAATTGGTAGGAGCGGAATATGAAAGAAGGATGTTATACAGCAATAATCACACCTTTTACTAAGGATGGCGAGCTGGACAAAGAAGGTCTTGAACAACTTGTCGATTTCCAGATTGAAAATGGTATCACCGGGATACTGGCTACTGGCACGACGGGTGAAAGCCCCACATTTAAATGGAAAGAGCATGACCATGTCATCGCCATTGTTGCTAAACAGGCCAAGGGTAAAGCATTGAGAATTGCAGGCACAGGAAGCAATAACACCAAAGAAGCTCTGGAGGCTACCAAACATGCATGTGATGAGAATGTAGATGCGGTACTTTTGGTGGATCCTTATTATAATGGGCCAAGTTCCCTTGAAATAAGAAAAGAATATTATGAGCCTGTGGCAAAAGAATTTGCTGAAATGCAAATCATACCTTACATAATACCGGGGCGAACCGGCGCCCAGATGCTTCCTCAGGATCTTGCCCTGCTGGCTCAGAACTGCAGTAATGTAGCGTCGGTTAAAGAAGCTACCGGGAACCTGGACAACATGAAGCTGACCCGCAAATTATGTGGAGATAATTTTAAAATCCTCTCCGGTGATGATGCCCTGATATTCAAGATTATGGCAGATCCTGAAATCAAAGCATGCGGTGCCATTTCCGTGATGTCTAATCTTGCACCAAAATTCATCACCCAGATGGTTACACTTCAAAACCAGGGCAAGACAGATGAGGCCTTAAAAATTCAGAATGCACTCATGCCCTTATTCGATCTGGTGGTAGTCACGACAAAAGAAGAATCTGCTTTTGGCAGTGTGAATTGCCGGGCAAGAAACCCATTGCCCTTGAAAACCTTGATGCAGTTGCTGGGCATGCCGTCAGGACCCTGCCGCAAACCTTTGGGAAAAATGACCCGCCAGGGACTTGATGTTATGATCTCGGCTGCAAAAAAAGTGATGACCAACAACCCGGAAATCTTTGAACCCATTGCCCGATTTTTCAATATAGATATTGAAGACAGGCTGAACAATCCTGAATACCAGCAAGGCCTCTGGTATGATTACTAAACAAAAAATGTAAATTAAAAAAGGGTCAACAAGCTTACACCCGTTGACCCTTTTTTTATGAGTTTTTTTAATAGTTTATCAGCTTTCTTTTTTTACCTGATAGCCATCCTGCCCTGCCTGAAAAAATGTGGCTTTCAACCATCCAAATCCAAATTTCAACAGCTCAACATCATCTTTAATTTTATCAATGGTTTTCTGATCAATGGCATAGCGGTCCAGAAAAGAGCTTTCAAAAACAAATTTTCTGAATTTATCAATATTATAACAAATCAGAAAAAACATTTTTTTGCTTTCATCTGTCAACTTCATGCTGGAAGGAAGTGATTTTTTCCGAACAATCAGATCCATCCATCCTTCATTGATTTCATCCCGAAGATCCACGCCCTGATCTTGGCGCCATTCTGCTACTGTCCATTCCTTATCTTCTTCAAACCCAAAGCAATGGGATTCCTTGACCGTAAAAAAGAATTCATCCTTTTCCCCTTGTTCGCCGGAATAGCTCAAAGAGCCGACACCCAGAGGATAATAGCGGCAGGTGGTGGGGCGGTCTTTATAAATAATGCACCCTTCGTCATCTTTAACAAATGGACAGGATTTTCTTTCATCATCAAGTAGCTTAAGGGTTACCACCGGTAAGTCAGCTTTTTCCAAAAGCTGGGGGTCAGTATAGATGGCTAAAAATTCTTCCGAGGTCAACTCCAACCTTTTTCTTAAATTCAATATGTCATATGGGGTCAACATAATATCAATCCCCCGGCAACAGTCGGTAAAACATTTGATCCCTTTATGGCAATTAAATTTAAACCGGCTATTATAGCTCAACTGCTCCGGTGGAATTTCTGGCTTTGGATTCTCATCGCGTTTATTGCTGTCGTTCATTAAAATACTCCATATTATAATATCTGGCCCGGTTAAAAGAAATGGGACTATACCAAAAAAAATAGAATAATGTCAACAGATTACAAAGCTTTTAACAATCGAAGAATATTTTTACTGACCGCCTTCAATTCAGATAGGATTTGACTTATTACTGATTTAAAACTAAAAATATAAGAATAAAAACACAAATTTAGATCGTACGTTAACAAATACCGCATTTTTCACTATTAATAATATTTTCAGTTTATCAATTATTATTCGGGGATCACTTATGAAAATTAAAAAAGCTGTTTTCCCGGTGGCAGGACTCGGCACCCGGTTTTTACCAGCAACCAAGGCAATGGCAAAGGAAATGCTCCCGGTGGTTGACAAACCCATTATCCAATATGCTGTGGAAGAAGCATTTGAAGCCGGAATTGAACACATAGTATTTGTTACAGGCAGGGGTAAAAAGGCCCTTGAAGATCATTTTGACCGTTCCTTTTCATTAGAGCATTCTCTTAGAGACAAAGGCAAAATGGAATCTTTGAAACAGATTGAAGAATTGGTCCCTCCAACCGGAACCATTATCTATACAAGACAGAATGAGCCTCTTGGATTAGGACATGCTATCTGGTGTGCCAGGGATATTGTAGGAGATGAACCTTTCGCCGTATTGCTCGCGGATGATCTCATTCAGACCCAGGCCCCCGTACTCTCTGAAATGGTTCAAAAATTTGACCGTCTAAGGGCATCAATTGCCGCTGTCATGGAAATTGATATGGATCAAACCGATAAATACGGTATCCTTGATGCAACAACTCTCGAAGATGATATTGTTAAAATAAATGATATGGTGGAAAAACCTAATCCTAAAGATGCACCATCGAATCTGGCCATTATCGGGCGTTATATTTTAACACCTAGAATATTTGATTTTCTGGGCCGGAAGAAGAAAGGCGCCGGCGGGGAAATCCAGCTCACCGATGCCATGAAGACCCTTTTAAAAGAACAGCCCATATTTGGATATAAATTTGAAGGGAAACGGTTTGACTGTGGTGATAAGGCCGGTTTTCAGATGGCCAACCTGGCATTTGCCCTTCAACGGCCGGACATGAAAGACAAGCTCTTGCATTTTATTCGAACGATTGAAAAAGAATATTAATTTTAACTTTACGAATTCTTATAGTAATCATAGGTTTCCATCACTTTTTTGACATAATTCTGCGTCTCATTAAATGGCGGTATGGAGTTGTATTTATCCACAGCTTCAGGTCCGGCATTGTATGCGGCCAATACCAGTGCCAATTTGTTGTCATACCGTTTAAAGAGTCTTTTCAAATATAGTGTTCCAGCCATTATATTTTGTGACGGGTTATATGGATTGGAAATATAAAGGGATTTAAAATTGGCCGGCATGATCTGCATCAATCCCTTAGCCCCCTTTTTCGAGACTGCCTTGGGATTGAATGAGGATTCCACTTTAATCACCGCTTTGATCAAATGGAAATCAACCCCATGTTTTTTCTGGGCTTTTTTAATTATTTTATCATAATTAGTTGGAGTTGAACGATTCCATGTCTTTTTTGTTCTCTCTTTCAAGTAGAGTTCATAACCGGATGATGTGGGAACATTTGTAAAATGAAGGACACCATTGCTATCTATATGCCTATAGATGTCTGCACAAGTTTCCATCGCTAAAAGAAACAAACCGGATACAATAAAAAAAATAAACCAAAACCTTTTCATAGGATAGTGCTTTAATAAATTTTGCTACTTCACCTTATCCCCGTATGTTTTTAAAATAAATTTTTTCGGGAACTTGGGATGGGACAAATACTGACCCAGATTATCAAAAAAAACAGTTGCCAGTCTTTCAAAAACCTTTTCTTTATCGTGTTCCAATATCATATTTCTTTCGGCTTTGTATTCGTATAATACACTATCACCAAGGCAATTGGCAATATCGTCAAAAGAAATCTCTTTTAGATCCTTTTGAGAAAAAAGAGTTTTATCGACAACAATCTTAGCAGATGCGTTCATTACCACCACATACGCATCCTCGGCAATCTTCCTTGAAAGGTCTGATATAATAAGTTTTAAGCCGTTATCCAACACCATCTCTTTGTATATATTTTGTGTCATTTATTTTTAACCTTTTGCTAAATTCAGTCACTATTTAAACATTAAAACAATTCAAGCTGCTGTTCATTATGTCTTTTGGTTTCTCTTTTATATTCAGGTTTTTCTAAAGTCTTGAGTTTTTCCTCAATATCATCAATAAAAAAGGACCGTTTCCGCATAATATTTTTGCCATATATGCTTCTTTTACCGGCATAAGTCAAACACAGAATATCTTTGGCCCGCGTCATGGCAACATAAAAAAGCCGGCGTTCCTCTTCAAGATCTTCACAGGCCTCACCATTTCTGGCATAGGGGATCAATCCCTCTTCACAACCGGCAACAAAGACTACGGGGAACTCAAGCCCCTTGGCGGCATGGATGGTCATCATAGAGACTTTTTCAACCCTTTGGTCAATATTATCCGGATCCTGATTCAGGGAGATGGCATCCAGAAAACCCGAAATATTGGCGCCTTGTGTTTCAGCCAACGAAATGAGTTTATCATATGCATAAACGGATTTCTCACTACTTTGAATCAGCTTGCCTATCCCCGACGTCTCGGCAAGGATTTCAAGAATAAATTTTATATCCCGTTCTCTGATCTTGTTTTGAATTTCTAAAAGATTTTGACACACTGTCATCAATTTCACGTTAATATTATTTCTGATTTCAGGCACACCATTCTCAGCTATTTTTTTTAAGAATTTAGGATCCGCACCGTTTCTTTCTTTTGCAAATAGTAAAAATATAGCTTTACTGCGTTTGCCCATGCCTACCTTAAAATGGTCAAAAACAATCAAAAAATCAAAAAGATTTGCTTTTAAACATAATATTTTTACCAAAGACAATAGCTGCCGGATGCCTTGTTCGAGGAAGATGCCGCGTCTATCAGCCATCTGAAAGGGGATTCCCTCTTTTTCAAAAACCTTTGAGAAAATGTCTCCTTGTTTTTTGGTACGAAAAAGGATGGCAAAATCTGCAAAAGAGAACTCTTTTTGTTGTTCCAGGTCTATCTTATTGGCATCCATGGAGAAAAAAGAAATACCGCCCACAAGATTTTCAATCATTTTGCCAATGGCAACGGCTTCCGCTTTATCAGAGCCTGTCTGCTTGATGATCAATTTTTTGGCACCTTGTATGTCTGAATAAATCTTTTGCTTATCCTTCTCGCTATCCGGCTTTGATATCATTTGAAAAGATGCATCCAGAATGGTTTGAGTTGACCTGTAATTTTGGGTTAAAATGATCTTCTCACAATCCGGGTAATCTTGTGCAAAGCGTTTAAAATATTTATTATCAGAGCCCCTGAAGCCATAGATGGATTGGTCCGGATCACCAATGACGGCAATATAGCTTTGCAAAGATATCAATTTGGCAAGTTCATACTGGCCTTTGTTCAAATCCTGATATTCATCAATAAAAATATGCTGGAATCTTTTTTGAACCTTTTGGAGCATTTGCCCATCTGTATTCAATGCTTCCAATACCATAAAAATCAGATCTTCAAAATCTACCACTTTCTGATATTCGCAAAGCGTTTGGTAGGCCTGATAAATTTCTTTAAATTCATCTGGGTTCTGTTCTCCCAAGAGGTGTGCCAAATCATCCTGGGGACCAAGCAAATTTTGTTTACAAATGGATATCATCCCATCAATCTTCTTTGGTGAAACTTGTTTGAAGCCAGCAGCCTGGCCTATGAATTCACGCCTTAAGTCGTCATCTGCAATACACCTGTCAAAATTTTTATATTCTTTTAAAAGCATCAGGCAAAAGGAATGAAAAGTGGCTGAAAGAACTGTTCCAGATGCTTTTGGAATGTATTTTATAATTCTTTCCCCTATCTGTGCTGCCGCTTTATTGGTGAAGGTCAATGCCAGAATATTTTTTGGGTCTTTCTTTTCTTTTGAGACAAGATGGGCAATCTTTGCAGTCAGGGTTCTTGTTTTCCCCGTACCAGGCCCGGCCTCAATAAGCAAAGCACTGGCATTGGATTCAACTGCTTTTTTCTGCTCGCAATTCAGGCTGGAAAGCAGATCGTGATTTTCCGGCAATGGGATTTTAACAACTTTGTTTTCCAATGGCTTGGGGGAGTTCGGTTCAAGGGAAAGAATCTTATTTTTTGATGCGTTACTCTTTTTTTTCTTTGCCGGCAACGTGAACAAGAGATTCTTTTCACCCTTAAGGGCTTCTTTTTCTTTGCGGGAGAAAATATTAACTGTTCCAAATTCACCGTCAAATCCCGGATCAATTTTAATCTTACCTTTGCGCATCTTTGCTACGGCTTCCGAAAGCAAAGGAACCTTGGCGGTATCGATTTCTTCATAGGTCCGATCCACAAGAATTTCAAGTTCGGGCCCCAGTGCGTCTACGGCTTTATCATAATATGACATCACTTTTTTGGTCTTGGGACCGACTTCAAATATTTCAGATAAGATATCTGTTAATGGAATAATGCTTTGATATCCATGTCTTTTTTCAGGCAGATATCCTTCGGGTCTTGTGGCAAGTTCCTGAACCCTGTTTAAAACTCCATAGACCACCTTTTTCCCACACACAGGACAAATGCCACCGATTTTCTGGGTAACCGCCGGATTAAGCCGAACATTGCACTTTCTATGACCGTCATAATGGTATTTTCCCTGGTGGGGATACATATCATAGGTGCCTAAATATCTTTCAAGATCATTTTTTTCCAGGGCTTTTCGAATGTTTCCAAAACCCATCTTGCAATTGAAAATTGATGCATTTCTGCCAAGATAACCGGGAGAGTGGGCATCAGAATTAGAAATCAGGCGGATATCATCCAATTGTTTTATCCGCCAATTCATTGGCGGATCAGAAGACAAACCTGTTTCAACAGCAAAAATATGGGGAGTCAAATCTTCAAAACATTCTTCCATGGAATCAAAACCGGATTTCGACCCGAATAAAGAAAACCACGGGGTCCATATGTGGGCAGGGACAAAAAAACCCCTGTCATCTATTTCAAGCATAATTTCCAAAAGGTCTCTTGCGTCCAAACCAAGGATAGGACGACCATCAGACCTGATATTCCCGATTTTATCCAGCTTTATATTGAATTTTTTAACACTCTCCAATCCAGGAAAATAAATCAGGTTGTGATTTTTCCTGACCTTCCCGTTCTTTTTGTAAATATTGCTGATTTCTGTCTGGAGTATAAACCGGACCGGCCTTCTGCATTTTTCAGGGACCTTTTGATCAATCTTTGAAGAAATCTCTTTTTTCAGAGCAAAGAGCCC
>JAAEMC010000920.1 GCA_024225895.1 Desulfobacteraceae bacterium
ATCAAAGACAGGATTTTCTCATGATTTGTATACCCGCAAATAAGCAGGCTGATGGAAAGCAAGATGCCCGGAGCTGAAAAAATGCCAAGAAAAAGGCTTGCACAACACGCTATTATCACAGGCTCTTTTTTTAAATTTTCCAAACTTCCGGCTGCCCATGCAATTATCAGAACCAGGAAAACAGTGAGTTCGATTTGGATAAAAACTGTGGATATCATCTTATCGCGCCAATAATACCCCAATTCCGACTGCAATGCCAGAAAAACGACCATAGTACACAATGATAGAGTGAACGCGTAAAAGAGGGGTATATACTTTCTTTTTGTTTTGCCATATGTCAAAAGAACGGCTGTCGAAGCCAATTGAAACAAAAATGCCAGATTCAACAAAAACTCTTCTCGCAACCCCGGATCATTCGTTTCAAACACGAGAATGCATATGGTGGAACACAAAACGGCAAAAGAGGATAAAAATCGATCTATCGACATCTTGTAAACATTGTATGTTATCACGGTTATTATAAAAGATGCCAGGGGTATTCCCCATATTGTCTCCAATGCCAGTGTGAATCCGGCCACAAACGAGACCTTCCCGATTGCCATGAAACAAAATGAAGACTGCACCATGAAGATGTATCTTGCCTCGTTTATGTCTTCACCCGAAGTTCTCTGTATGATGACAGCCGCGATTATAAAAATGATACCACAGGTGA
>JAAEMC010000921.1 GCA_024225895.1 Desulfobacteraceae bacterium
CTATCATCCGTAAACCCCTGGCTTTTATAAGACGCTTCAAATGTGTTTAATATGTCCTTCATTGGATATTTTCCTCTTTATGGTCCCTGCAGTCTTACTCACTCGATCCTGCTCTCGGGGATGGGTTTTTTGATGGACTTTTTTAAGATCAAATCCCAGAGTTTTTACATAAGTTTGAGTGGTTCGCAGGTCTGTATGCCCCATCATCTTTTGAACCGCTACTATGTCCGCACCGTTTTGAACCAAACCAGTCGCAAACCCATGTCTGAATATATGGGGGCTAATGGGTCTATCTAACCCTGCTTCCTGTCCATATTTTTTGACCATCACACTGACAGCCTGTTTTTTAATCGGACGACCAAATTTATCAATGAATAGATGCCGTTCTGAGCGATTCTTTTTGGTGTAATGGGGTCTAACCTTGCTGATATACTCTCTTAAAAATCTGACGGCATGTTTTCCTAAAGGCACCACTCGATCCTTTTGGCCTTTGCCCTTAATCCGGAGCATCTTGCCCGTAAGATCCGCATCATAGATGGTTAAGCGACACAGTTCTGCTTTGCGGATACCGGTTGAGTCAAAAATCTCCAAGATAGCCCGATCGCGGATCCCCAACCGCGTGCCCAGGTTGGGCTGATCCAGGACCTTGAGCGTCTCTTTTCGGGTCAATATTTTTTTGGGTAGGCGATTGCCCTTAGGGGGTTCTTTAATGCTCTCTGCGGGGTCAATAAAGATGATA
>JAAEMC010000922.1 GCA_024225895.1 Desulfobacteraceae bacterium
ATAACCAGCATTTGAACTATACCAATATTTGTAAAAATCGGTGTAAATTCTGTGCCTATGCAAAGGACGAAGGTGAAAAAGACTCTTATGTCTGGTCGATTAAAGATATAGAAAAAAGATTGCTGGAACGAATTGACGAACCCATCCGGGAGCTGCACATTGTTGGCGGCCTAAACAAAGATCTTGATTTTAATTATTTTCTGGATCTATTAAAGACTGTAAAAAGGATCCGGCCTCAAGCCACGATCAAAGCCTTTACCTGTGTTGAAATTGATTATCTTTCCAACTTGTCCGGCTTGTCCTTGGAAGAAACCATAGAAAAATTAAAAGATGCCGGGCTTGAAATGATGCCGGGAGGCGGGGCTGAAGTGCTCAACTCCCGTGTCCATGAGGAATTATTTCCTAAAAAGATCGGCCATAATCGTTGGCTTGAAATCGTTAAAGCTGTACATAAGACCGGCATTCAAACCAATGCAACCATGCTCTATGGCCATATCGAAACCATAGAAGAAAGGGTGGACCACTTGATGGCACTGAGAAATCTTCAAGATGAAACCCATGGCTTTTCGGCTTTTATCCCTTTAGCGTTTCATTCTGAAAATACC
>JAAEMC010000923.1 GCA_024225895.1 Desulfobacteraceae bacterium
CGCGGTTTTCTGAAGCATCCCTGGTAAAGGAACTTGAAAAAAACGGTATTGGCCGCCCCAGCACTTATGCAACCATATTAACGGTCATCAAGGATAAAGGATATGTTGACCTGGTGAAGCGGTATTTTATGCCCAATGAACTAGGGTTTATTGTAAATGATCTTTTGGTGGACTGTTTTCCACAAGTCTTGGACACCTCTTTTACCGCCCAAATGGAAACCAACTTAGATAATGTGGAAAGCGGAAAACTCAATGAGGTGGATCTGTTAAAAGACTTTTATACCTCTTTTAGAAAATACCTGGATGCCGCCAATGTTGACATGGTCAGTGTGAAAGGTGTCGGTATTAAGACTGACCTTATCTGCCCGGTATGCGGAAAACAATTAAATATAAAAATCGGCAAAAATGGTCATTTTATTGCCTGTACCGGGTACCCGGAATGTTCTTTCACCTCCAATTATTTACGGGATGAAAAAGGCAAGATTGAAATCGTAGAAAAGTTTTCCGATGATACAAAAATAAAAGACTGCATCAAATGCGGCAAACCCATGATCCAGAAAGAAGGCCGGTTTGGGCTATTCCTGGCCTGCACCGGATATCCTTCATGCAAACATACAGAATCCTTGAATGCCGGAAATAATGGCAAAGATACCGGCGTAGAATGCCCTGAAAAAGGATGTTCCTCCGGCACCATCATAGAAAAAAAATCCAAACGGGGAAAAATCTTTTTTGGGTGCTCAAATTACCCTGATTGCACCTTTGCCACATGGGAAAAACCTGTTAACCAAAAATGTCCGGACTGTGGTTCTCAATACCTGCTGGAAAAGCAAACCAAAAGAGATGGAAAATTTGTCAAATGTCCGAACAAAGAATGCGGGTATAAAGAGTCGAGCGTTTAATCTAACAAGTCTTGGCGGGTAAAACAAAAGTTTAAAAATTATCAATCCATTGCTTTAAGGACTGGAAGACGATTTCCCGTTTAATGGGTTTAACCAAAAAATCATCCATACCTGATTCCAGGCATCTTTTTTTAAAATTGTCTAAAACATTGGCGGTCAGCGCCAGAATCGGAACCTTTCTTTTGATTTCTTGTTCTACTTCATAAGCTCTGATCCTCCGGGTTGCTTCCAAACCATCCATCACCGGCATATTAATATCCATAAAAATCAGATCATACCCCTCAGGATCAGTTGTATATTTTTCCAATGCCACTTTCCCATTATCTGCAACATCAATTGAATATCCAGCCTTAGACAACATCAGTTTGGTCATCTTCTGATTTACAATATTGTCTTCCACAAGCAGTATGCTTGCCGAATATTTTTTGCTTTCAGCAATGGAGTGGGCGGTAATGATTTTATCTGA
>JAAEMC010000924.1 GCA_024225895.1 Desulfobacteraceae bacterium
ATTGCAGAATAACGTTCCGATAAGCGGAAAGCCATTTCTACCCTTTAAGGATAGAAATCGGTTGATACAAAATCGATTTGCTTTTAAGTGATTCCATTTAATTATATTGTTTTTTTGGAACTGAATTTTTGAAAATCACTATAGATCATATTGAGCTTTTAGGTTGTAAAGGTAAAGTTATTTGTATCATTAAACCGCCCAAATGTGAATGCGCCGCCTGAATAGTGCCTTTATGGTTTGTTATGATCTGCTTGCATATACTTAGGCCCAGGCCGCTGCCTCCAAGGGCTCTGCTTCTGGATTTGTCTACGCGGTAGAGCCGGTCAAAAATCCGGTCCAGGGAATGGGAGGGTACCCCTGGTGATGAATCCTCAAAGCATAGCGTAAACTTACCTCTTTCAATCCTGCGGCTGATTGCAAGTTTGCCGGGTGGATCTGTGTAACGAAGACAATTTTCAATCAGGTTATAAAATACCTGGCTGATGAGATTTTTATTCCCCAAAATATTAGCATCGTCATAGAGATCAAACTCTGTTTCAAGGGTGATCTGTTTTTGTTTCAGCCGGGTTTGAAAAGTGTTTAACACTTGTTCAAGAAGTCTGCCTGGGCAAAAGGCCGTTTGATTTAAAGACAGGTTTTGTGAGTCTGCCAGGGATAGAAGATGAAGATCCTGAACCAGTTTTTCCAGGCGAGTGACATCCTGATGAAGGGAATCAACCATTTGGGGCGACATTTGGCGGATACCATCCTGTAAAGCCTCAATTTTGCCTTTTAAAATGGAAATGGGTGTTCTCAGTTCATGGGAAATATCCGAAATCCAGTTTTTTCTTAATTCTTCATATTTTGCCAGGGTTTGTGTCATGTGGTTGAAATCCTTTGCCAGCAAACCCAGCTCGTCATTGGAAGTCACATTTATTTGGGTATTAAAATCAAAGGATTTAATTTTCTTTGTCCCTTTCATCAGGTCATGGACGGGGGATAAAATATTTTTGGCCAACAAAAAGGAGATCATCGCTGTTACAAGCAAAATAATTGCCCCCAAAAGATAAAAGATATTGGCTTGTTTCTTAAGAAAATTCAAATCCAGGGGGTGTTCCACCTTGTCGGGCATGGCTAATCCGAGGAATCCAATAATCTGATCGGACAGTTTTATTGGCCGATATGTATATGTTGTGTCCTGTAGCATTCTTCCTGCAATATGTTTTTTATTTTTGTCAAATAGGCACACACGGTTGAAAGTATGCAAAGGGTCAAAGGGCAGGGGCGGTCCATGATGGGGTGGTGGCCCCTGAAAATTCTTTAAGCGGTGGGGCGGGGGGCGATGATTTGGCCGGGGACCTGCCTGCCTGCCCCTTGGACGATGCACATTTTGGGAAGATACTTGGAAACTGTTTTGATAATTGGTGCCATATCTTTGTTGAATCAGAATATCCCCCCAGGCGGCTGGCTTGTGGTATAGGGCATTCCATCCATTGCTTTTTTGATAGTTTTTTTTGAGAACAGAAACCAGATCATCCAGTTTTTCCAGGTCGGTTTGATTGATGTATTCGGCAAAATTTTTAGGAATAGTATATTGAATAACGCCAATCAACAGGGCAATTACCACAAAAGATATGAGAAAAAAACAAATAAAAAATTTGTATCGCAGTTTCATAGTATTGTGGAATTAAAGATCAAGTCCTTTGATTTGGGTTTCATCCTTGTTTATTGTCCATGGTCTATACCATGCACTTTCAGTATTAAACCAAACCTGCCCCAGTTTCAAGAAATCCTGCCAAATCCTCCATTTTTCCACATAATTCCAACCATGTTCCCTCAAAATTGATTGTTATCATAAAACCTGAATAATTGATTTTAACATTTGATATTAAGGAGCAAGGAAGGAATGAAACATAAATCGCAGTGCGCAAGGGTTGTTATTATTTTTTGGATTCTTTTTATTTTTTTTACCATATCCACAGCCTTTAGCCAGGGAACAGGTCAGGCGCCCATGAGGGGGGGGGATTTCATTGGAAGATTTGATCAGGATAATGATGGGAAGGTCTCCCAAGAGGAATTTTTAGGACCGGATGCACATTTTTATCATCTGGATCAAGACCAGGACGGGTATATTGATGAGGATGAAAAACCCTCGGGAAAAAGACGAGGCCCTGGTGGTGAGTCTGGCGGATCTGGTGGTCCTGGAGGCACAAATCCCATGGACCGAATGGATAAAGATGGTGATGGTAAAATTTCCATGGAGGAATTCCCCGGACCAGATCAGCATTTCAATCAATTTGATGCCGATGGGGATGGATTCCTTGATGAAAGTGAGCTGCCAAAAGGTCCGCCTCCAAGAAGAAATTCTGGAGCTGGTTTCGATGGATCAAGAGAAAATCTCAGTGAATCCGAGTTGAACAAGCTTGATTCAACCCGGGAATCTACCACAACTAGTTCCGGCCTTTATACCATTGTAGATACAGGGGTAACCAAGTGTTTTGATAACTTTAATGAAATCGATATGCCCGGAGCTGGTGAGGCCTTTTATGGCCAGGATGCCCAACATCAGGGAAATTCACCTTTCTACGCCGATAACGGGGATGGGACAGTGACAGATCATCATACAGGTTTAATGTGGCAGCAGGATCCAGGGGATAAGAAATCTTGGAACGAGGCTTTGGAAGAATTAGAGACTTTCGAACTTGCCGGCTATGAAGATTGGCGGTTGCCAACCATCAAAGAGTTGTATTCTTTGATTTTATTTTCCGGGAAGGATCCCAATATAGAGAGTACTGACACAGATGGACTTACCCCATTCATTGACACTGATTTTTTTGAATTTACATATGGGGATACTGAAGCCGGTGAACGGATTATTGATTCCCAATATATGTCTGCGACACGGTATGTATCTACCACCATGAATGGTGACCCCACTGTTTTTGGTGTTAATTTTGCCGATGGCCGTATCAAAGGGTACGGCATGATTATGCGTGGATTTGAAAAAAAATTTTATGTTCTTTATGTAAGGGAAAATACAGCCTATGGCCAAAATAATTTTGTGGATAATAATGACGATACAATAACGGATCTGGCTACGGGGCTGATGTGGACAACTAATGACTCCTCGTATTTTAATGCAGGGATGTCACAGGACGGTTCCATGAATTGGGAAGAAGCTCTTTTATGGGCTCAAAACCTTGAACATGCAGGGTATTCAGACTGGCGGCTTCCCAATGCAAAAGAGCTGCAAAGTATTGTTGATTATGCCCGTTCGCCTTCGACCACGGATTCTGCAGCCATTGATCCGGTTTTCAATGTTACCGCCATAAAAGATGAAGGCGGCAATATAAATTACCCATTCTATTGGACCGGCACCACCCATGAAAGTCAAAGGGGGGGACAAGCCGCAGTCTATGTGGCTTTTGGAGAAGCTTTAGGGTTCATGGAATCGTCTTCTGGTGACTATACTCTTTTAGATGTTCATGGAGCGGGTGCCCAGCGAAGTGATCCTAAAGCAGGAGACCTTTCTGACTTTCCCATCGGCCGTGGGCCCCAAGGTGATGTCGTCCGGATTTATAATTTTGCAAGGTGTGTCAGAAATGTCAGTCCATAGAAAGGTGGCTTTTAAGCAAGAGAGCCTTATAAAGTTTTACAAGGCTCTCATTACTTAATTGAATATAAGAGATGCTTAAAAATCACTAAACCCGTCATCCTCATTATAGGGGATAGCCTTATTGTGCTTTTTTTCACCGGTTGTCTGGACTAATTGTGGTGTGTTGTTCTTATACTCTGCATCATATGTTTCATTTTTACTGGTAATACCATGCATCTGTCCGGTGCCGCTTGAGCGAACCTTGAATGCCGCCATTGTAGCAGCCATTTCTTCTGCTGCGGCTGCATTCTGCTGGGTGACTTTATCCATTTCAGACATGGCAGTTGTAATTTCATTGATACCCTGGGATTGTTCCTTGGATGCCGCAGCGATTTCATTGACCAGCTCTCCGCCTTTGACAACACTTTTGGCTACTTCCTCAAACGAGGTGTTGGTCTCTTCAACAATAATTGAACCGTCATTGACTTTTTGAACGGTTCCCTCAATGAGATTCGCGGTGTTTTTCGCTGCATCTGCGGCCCTCATGGCCAGATTCCTGACTTCATCGGCAACCACGGCAAAACCAGCGCCGGCCTCTCCGGCCCTGGCCGCCTCAACCGCAGCATTCAATGCCAGCAGATTGGTTTGAAAGGCAATTTCATCAATGGTTTTGATTATTTTACTGGTTTCTTCGCTTGCCTTGTTGATGTCTTGCATGGACACAGTTAGTTTTTCCATGGATTGGTTTGCCATATCTATGGTCTTATTGGATTCAGACATCAGCTTGTTTGCCTGATTGGCGTTGTCTGCATTCTTTTTGGTCATAGAGGCCATCTCCTCCAGGGAGGCAGAGGTCTCTTCAAGCGCTGACGCCTGCTCAGATGCCCCTTCGGCTAGTTCTTCAGAAGAGGAGCTGGTGATGCTGATGGTCTCGGACAGATTTACAACCATTTTTTCCATGGAAATCAAGAGCTGCCCGGTTTCATCCTTGCCGGTTTTGTTGATAATGGTAGTCAGATCATTATCCGCCATACGGTCTGCAACCTCCACTGCCTGGCTCATGGGTACAGTTATGCTTCTGGTGACAAGAAAAGCAGCAAATAAGCCGATAATACCGGCAGCAGAAAAAAGGATGATCAATAACATCCTGGAAGAGGCTGCCGTATTTTCAGCTCCTTGATTAAATTTAACAGCTTCTGCATTTGCAAATTCCAGTATATTTTTTATCACTATCCGCAGTTTTTCAAGATGGGGTTCACCTTCTGTCTGATTGGTATTAGCGGGATTGACAGAAACGTTGGCAAGCCGCATCCGGATAACTTTGTCACGGATCTGTTTCCAATCCATAAATAATTTTTCAGCCTTGTCCATTTTTGCTTGATCGCCCAGAAATCGCTCTTTTAAAAATTTGAATTTTTCTGTTACATTATAAGCTTCCCGATCCACATGTTTTGCAAGTGTGTTCACCTTTTCCGGTGTCTTGGCAACCGATAAATCTTTCATATCCTTTAAAATTGTCATGCTGTCGGTTTTGATTTCAATTGCCGTGGTAGCAATAGCAAACGGGTGTTTATAGAATTTGTCCACTAGGCCTGCAATATTCCCTTTGCTGCCTAAAAGACTACTGAAAGATTGCGCCTGGTCATTGTATTCTTTTGCTTTATCTTTAGCATAACCAATCAGGGCATCGAGGGATGTCATGATTTTGGCTACATGGGGGGCACTTTCGGTTCGGGTGAATTCGTTGGCATCGTTTTGGATCTGAATTTTCCTTAAGGCAGCAACTTTATCTCGTATGGGTTTCCATTCGGCGAATAATTTATTGCCTTTAGCGATTTCGGACTTATCGCCTGAAAACCGTTGATCAAGGACTGTTGAATGGGCTATGGCTTTTTTTTCATGACCATCAATTTTTTTTAAGTATCCCTCAAGTTCCTCAATGGTCTGGGAGCGGATTACCATTTCCACATATTTGCTGATAGCTTCAATATTGTATTCCATGTCCCGGATATTGGTGCTGACTGCCATGGGATAGCTATAGAGCTGCTCTGTCACCCCGGAGAGTTTGGAAGCGGTTCTGATGGATTGAAAACCGCCGACAGCCATAAGGATGATCACAAGACCAAATCCGATGGTCATTTTTTGCCAGAGTTTTATGTTCTTTATCATTGTTTTTGCCTCCTCATTTTTTTAATAAATATTTTTGATTGGTTTATATTTCCATTTTTTGAATCATATTTTCCACAACCGCTGCCACATCGCCAATATCGCTGTCAGTATAAGTAAAATACCGTGGATTGAGTTGCAGTCCCAAAGAAAGCGTATCTTTGGTTCGATCAGGCAAAATGAGAATGATTTTAATATCTTCAAAAAGTTCCCTCATGGAATGAAGTTGTATGAGCTCTTCTTTTGTCGCAGCAAAAAGAATGGCTATCCAAACCCTGTTCATCGGTTTTCGAAGTAATTGAGATAAACTCTTAATGGATAAGTGTGTTTCCATATTCAGTTTAAAGATTCTATCCTGGATGATGCGGCTTATTTTCGAGTTAGGATCTGTCTCATATAGAATAATTTTCATGGCTGCGGCCTTTATTTTTATATAAACGATCATACAATGAGTTTGCCAATTATCCTTAATATTAGCAGCAAATGTGCCAAAGAATATAAGGAATGAATATTCTTTATATTCAAGTAGTTGTAAAAATTCACTTGATGATGATCTCAACGGAAAGCCGGATTTTCCAATATGTTAGAATTGTTTATTCCAATATATTGGAAAAATAGTGTGAAATTACGGATTTCTTCCTTTACATTTCAGCTCGATTATTTATAATAAATAACTACTTACAATTTACTCCCTTTACTATAGAACCTATCGTCAAAGATCTTAATTGTTTATTCTGAATGCCCGAATATAGGGCGTAAATTTGAATTTACGGATACACCAGGGCAGACCCCTGCTAAAATTTAGAAATTGGGCAAACAAACTAATTGTCCCATAACCCTGAAGGCAAATAGGTAATCAAATGGCAAAGATATTGGTAATTGATGATGATCAAGGTATTTGCCGGTTTTTTAAAAATATTTTGGAAAATATGGATCATGCCGTTACCTTGTCGCATTCTTTGGACCAGGGTCTTGCGATCTCTAAAAGTAAAGGTTTTGATCTGGTTATACTTGATTTGGATTTGCCTGATGGAAACGGGCTGACAATATTGCCTGCATTATTGAAATCTCCCACAAATCCTGAAGTCATTATTATTACGGGAACCGGAGATGCAAGGGGCGCAGAGCTGGCTTTTAAATATGGTGCCTGGGATTATGTCCAAAAGCCCTGCAGGTTTAGTGAAGTCTCACTGCCTATAATGCGGGCACTTCAGTACCGTGGGGAAAAAAGGGCCGGTGTACTGCCTGTGGCACTGGTTCGATCAAACATCATCGGAGAATCAGATGCCATTCAGCGGTGCCTTGTGAATATTGCAAAGGCATCTTCAACCGATGCCAATGTGCTGGTTACAGGTGAAACCGGGACCGGCAAGGAGTTGTTCGCAAAAGCCATACATGAAAATAGTAAAAGATCACAAAAAAATTTCATTGCCGTTGACTGCGGTGCATTACCTGATACTCTTGTCGAGAGTATTTTATTCGGTCATGAAAAAGGCGCCTTTTCCGGTGCATTGAAAAAAAGAGTTGGCTTGATTCAACAGGCACAGGGCGGCACTCTGATGCTTGATGAGATCGGTGATCTTTCTTTGGATGTGCAAAAAGCCTTTTTAAGAACCCTCCAGGAACGGACGATTCGCCCCATAGGAAGTAATGAGGAAATCCCGGTAGATTTCAGATTGGTGGCGGCAACCAACCGGAATCTTCATAAAATGGTGGAAGAGTATAGCTTCAGGCAGGATCTTTTATATCGAATCTGTGCTATTGAAATAAAACTGCCGCTCCTAAAGGACCGGGAACATGATATTGAAGAGATTACTATTAAAAAAATCCATCAGTTGTGTCGGCGATATGAAATGGAAACCAAAGGGATTTCCCAGGAATTTTTTAATATTTTAAAAGTACAGAACTGGCCCGGTAATGTGAGGGAATTAATCAATGTCCTTGAATATGCTTTAGCTGCCGCAGGGCTGGATCCTACCTTGTTCCCCAAGCATTTGCCGCCAGAATACCGGCTTGTAGATTTGGATTTTAGCCCTGCCAAAACAGAACCTTTAAAAAACAATCAGGCCCGGAATCTGCCATTCCTAAATGTATATCGTGATACTGCTGAAAAAAAGTATCTAACCCTGTTGCTGAAACAAACAGAAAATGACAGAAAAAAGGCCTGTAAAGTTTCCGGGATCTCACAGTCCCGCTTATACCAGCTTTTAAAAAAGCATGATTTACCCGGTTTTAGTCATTAAGGAATCGTTACAAAATAACTTGATCTAAATTGTTTCCAAAATCCCTTAAAAGACTGGGTATTTTGAAAACAAAAGTTCAAGTAATTTTGGATCCGATCCTAAGGTGATAAAAGAATCACTTAAAAGCAAATCGATTTAGAATCAGTCGATATATATCTGTAGCAGCCTGATTTCATAAATGGCCTGGCCCGCACTTATAACCATTTCTCGACCCAGATTAATTGATTCTATAAACTCAGAAAACCGACCCTCAAAAATCAAAGCAATTCAGCAAAAATCGAAGATCGATGTTTTTTAATTTTCAGGTGTTTTTCAACTGTTATTGAAAAGTGTTATTTGAGTGTAACCAAGGACAACAAGATCAGAATCCGGATATTGAAAATAGCCTGGTCTGGTAATTTTTAATTATGTAAACTTTTGTCCAAAAGAACCTAAAAATTTGAATTCATATTCAACGATATAAAGTACCAATGTATCAAATTTAATGAAGGCTTGATTAACTTATCCATGTTCTCTTCTCATATAGTGGAATTCTTAAGAACCGAAGATAATCAGAATCTGTTTATCACCATTATTTGACTGTTATACTGTTAAGAAAAGAAACTTTTCATTAAACGGATGTTGCCATTTCAACATTTTATTGATAGCGATTGTGTTATTCGATCAGTTATTTTGTAATGATAAACAGAAAAAAACAGTAGAATTCATAATTAGCAATAAATACAGGGGTTAATTATGAATGGAAAAGAAATACCTATAGCAGCTCTTGAACGAAATAGGGCTTGGATCAAAACAGTTACAGATTCCTTGGGAAAGAGAAATGATTTAGAGCTTTTAAAATGTACAATGAGGGATACAGGTCGTAAAAGCGCATCTCAGCTTCTTGAAAAAACCATTGAACATTTCAAAAAAAAACAAAAAACAGTCGATGAACTTATTGAAGCTGTGAATAAGCGAAGGCGTGATATTTTAAAAGCTAAAACCTTTTTTGTTCATGAAGGAAGTAAAATACACTTCAAGTTGGAAAAGTGTAGTTGCGATTTGGTAGAGTCCGGTTTGGCTGAACCAAGTCCGAATTTTTGCCTTTGTTCAGCAGGTATGCTTGAAGGTCTCTTTATGCCTTTTTGTGACGGATATGTGAAAACAGAGATTATTAAAGCAATCGGCTTAGGGGATAATTACTGTGAATTTATCGTTTATTTAAATGAATAGTGAGAATTACCAATTATAGCTGCTAACAAATGAAGGATTAGTAACCGTGCCGAGGCACGAGGCTCGGTACTAATCCTTGGTATATCGGTTTTCAATTACCTTCTTTTGGCAAAAACGGAAATCGACAACTAAACGGCAGCATTAATGAAATAAAACGGATAACCGCAGGATTATATTCCCCAGAACAGATAAACGCCATGGAAATGGCAATAAACCCCTGCATTTTTTCTTATCTGTCAACCGATAAAAACAGCTATTTAAATCCGTTTGAAGCAGTTGACCGTTATCTTAAAGGAAAAACACCCTGGTTAAAATAAATTTATCATTGAAAATTCGGATTGACACTCTAAATTTTCAATGATAAATTACCAAAATGATTCAAAGACCATCACCTATAAATGCACTTGAAAAAGCACTGAACAGAACTCCTGTTGTGTCCCTTTTAGGACCGAGGCAATGCGGAAAAACAACATTGGCCAGGATATTTGAAAAAAAATTCAATGCCACATTTTTTGATTTAGAATCATTCCAGGATCTTCAGCGTCTCCAAAATCCGGAATTGATCCTTGGGGCTCTTGAAGGTCTTGTGATTATAGATGAAATACAAGAAAAACCAGAACTTTTCAAAACGTTACGTGTTTTGGTAGACAAACCAGACAGACGCAACAAATTCCTCATACTTGGTAGTGCTTCACCTCACATTATAAAAAATGCATCAGAAACTTTAGCCGGACGAACTGAATTTATCGAGTTGTCGGGTTTCAATTTCATAGAAACGGATAAAAGCAATATTCAAGATCTCTGGATACGCGGCGGGTTTCCCCTTTCATATCTTGCCGGTTCAACAGAAGAGAGTATCAGTTGGAGAGAGGCGTTCATTCGAACTTTTCTGGAAAGAGATATCCCGCAATTGGGATTTAAGATCACGGCTGCGGCGATGAGAAGGTTCTGGACCATGCTTGCCCACTATCATGGCCAGACACTGAATGCTTCAGAAATTGGTCGATCTCTGGGGGTTACGGATAAAACTATCAGGACTTATCTGGATATTTTGACAGGAACTTTTATGATGCGGCAGTTGCAGCCATGGTATGAAAACTTAAGTAAAAGACAGGTAAAAGCACCCAAAATCTATTTCAGAGATTCAGGACTTTTACACCAGTTATTAACTGTTACTGATATGCACAATCTCCTGGGGCACCCCAAATTGGGTGCTTCCTGGGAAGGTTTTGCCATGGAACAGACGATACAGATGCTCAAGCCGGGTGAAGTATATTACTGGGCTACCTATAGCGGGGCCGAACTGGATTTGTTGTTTCTTAAGGGTGGTAAAAAATATGGTATAGAGTTTAAGTTTAATGAGGCCCCCAAACTTACAAAGTCCATGCGCATTGCCTGTGAAGATCTGAAAATAGAACATCTTTGGATTGTATATCCAGGAGAACATGCCTATCCTGTAGAAAAAAATATTTCTGTTTTACCTTTAAGTTGTATCACTGATATTGCATGAAAAAAACTCAACAATCAAAATGCACCGGATTTCACCGGTGATTTTGCAACGTGTGCGCCCGGCATGGCGCACTACTAAGGGGTGAAAGTCCCCCACCTGCCCGTCAGGGGGAAGTGTTAGCGAAAGGCAAGGGCGTTGTCGTGAGGCAGGGTCTGAATGAAGCCCGTAGCAAAGCGCTGGTCCGACGAACAGAAACTGCAGAACATGACAACATGATCTTTTTTTGCATAATCCATTGGAACACACATGACCTTCTTTCTATCTCCTGCAGATTCGAAAAGGCTCACACACACTCACGATATCTGTTTCATTAAACGTACCAATATATTTATCTGACAGCCCCTCCAAAACCAACGTCCCATAATCTTGCCTTATATAAACTCCCCATGTTTTATAGTTGCACTTAATCTGGTCCCAGTTGCACTTAATGTGGGCCGGGATTTTTGGATAGAGTCAATTGATTTGGTCTGAGAAAAGTGGATGATTCCGGGCCGGGAAGATTATAAGTGCAGGCCGCTACAGGTAACGGGCGTATTTACAAGTGCGCCTATACACTTGATATATTTAATTTAAAAGGAATATGTTTTTTAAGAGATCTTTGCAGACAAATAGAAATAATCTTGACAATATCTTGGTACATTGGTAATAATACACCAAAGTAACTATTTAAGTTTGGAGATTTGAATGAAAAACATGGGAAAAGACTTTTTTCTATTATTGAGCGGACAATGGGTTTCACAGATTGGTGATAAGTTTCACATGATTGCCCTGTCTCTTTGGGTGTTGGATACC
>JAAEMC010000925.1 GCA_024225895.1 Desulfobacteraceae bacterium
AACTTTCAGAGCAAAACAACCTGCTTTCAAGTCGTTTGGAGCGTCTGGAAAGAGCAAACAACAAGATGTTCAAAACCAGTATGATCTACTGGTTTCTGGCAGGTGCCGGTGTTCTTTTTTTGGGCTGGCTCATAGGGCATAATGTCTCCTTGCGCAAAAGGCGGGCCAGTTCCTTGCTGGATTAGGTTTGGCATCTTTTAAAAATGCTGACTTTTTTAGCCATTCTTCCTTGGCTTAATCCTTTTATGAACTGCTCGTTCTTATAAAAAATTCTTTATTTACGGCCAGTTTTTTAATTGTCTGCATTCAAAACGTCTGAGCTTGCAAGATCCGTTTTTTCAAAGTGAACAATGTTTACTTCAAATTTATTTTTTTCTTGACATCTAAGGGTTTTCCTATCTATTTCAATAGGATAAAGTTTCCCTTATAACCCATAGTTCTGAAAGGAGATGAGCGTGTCTGATCAAACAATCTATGATAACAACATCTGGTTGAAATCCTATGAAGAAGGCGTCAAAGGCAGCATTGACTTTAAAGATACCTTGGCCACCCAATATCTGACGGAATCAGCCAATAACTTCCCGGACAACCCCGCATTGATTTTCCAGGGATTTACCCTTTCTTTTAAAGAACTCAATGTGATGGTGGCCAGATTCGCAGCGGCCTTAAAGGGTTTCGGAATCAAAAAAGGCGACTCTGTCTCCATACTTCTTCCCAACGTCATTCCCTGTGTCATTGCCTATTATGCCATTCACCGGATTGGTGCCATCGCTGTATTCAACAATCCGCTCTATGCAGACCGGGAGCTTGAACACCAGTTCAATGACTCCAATTCAACCTTTCTTATCACCCTGGATCTTTTGGTAAAGAGAATGGTTAACTTGAGGGAAAAAACCAGCATCGATCACATCGTCTACACATCCATCGGCGATTACCTTCCGTTTATTAAAAGGCTGCTGTTTCCCTTGGTGGCAAAAAAGAAAGGCCTGGCAGCCGACGTGGCACCAGCCCCTAATCTCCATAAATTCAAAGATGTTCTCCAGCAATACGAGCCTGATTTTTCCCAGGAAGATCTCTCCATGGATGATGTGGCAATGTACCAGTATACAGGGGGTACAACAGGTGTTTCAAAAGGCGTCACGCTGACCCACAGGAATGTCAGTCACCAGATCCAGCAGATAGAAGCCTGGTTCCCGAGATTTGATAAAGGAACAGAAATCATGCTGGGCGCACTGCCTTTTTTCCATGTCTTTGGCATGTCTGTTTCCATGAATTTTGCCATCCGTATGGGCTGGGCCAATGTACTGGTCCCCAAGCCCCAGCCGGAACCCCTGCTCAACGATATCAGCAAATTCAAAGCCACCTTTGCTCCTCTGGTACCGACCATGTATATCGGCATGCTGGAGCACCCGGATATATCCACCACAGACTTATCCAGCGTCAAAGGCTGTTTTTCAGGAAGCGCCCCCCTTCCTTTGGACGTAATCAACAATTTTCAAGAAAAAACAGGATCCATCATTGTTGAAGGTTTTGGTCTCACAGAATCAACTCCGGTTACCCATATCAACCCGTTTAACGGAACCAGGAAGCAAGGCAGTATCGGCATCCCCATACCGGAGACAGCATGTAAAATCGTTGACCTTGACGATGCTACAAAAGAGATGCCAATCGGCGAAGCCGGCGAATTACTTATCAAGGGCCCCCAGGTGATGAAAGGTTACCTCAACCGACCGGATGAAACAGCAAAGACCCTTACCGATGATGGATGGCTGTACACCGGCGATGTGGCCACAATGGATGAAGACGGTTATTTTTATATTGTTGACCGGATCAAGGATATGATCATCTCCAGTGGATACAACGTCTATCCAAGGGATATCGATGAAGTTCTTTTCGGACATCCCAAAATCATGGAAGCATGCTGTATTGGTATCCCTCATCCTAAACGAGGCGAAGCTGTAAAAGCCTTTGTTGTTTTAAAGGAAGGCCAGGAATTGACCGAGAAAGAGATCATTGATTATTGCACCGAAAAACTTGCCAAATATAAATTGCCCGTTGCTGTTGAATTTAGAAACGAGCTGCCCAAATCAAATGTGGGAAAAATACTGCGAAAGGACTTAAGAGCAGAAGAGATGGGCTCATAACAATCCTATTATGGATGGATTCCCACTACTTTAGCAATGGCTTGGATAAGCTTTTCAGGATGGATCGGTTTCGTTAGATACTGATCCATTCCTGCGTTTATGCAATCCTGAAAATCCTGTTGCATGGCCATGGCGGTCAAAGCAATGATGGGGACCTTGTTATTCTCAATTCCGGTTTTTGGATCCCGGATTAATTTGGTGGCCTCAATCCCGTCCATTTCCGGCATCTGAATATCCATTAAAATCAGATCATAGGATTTCTGCTTTAAGATTTTTAAAACCACTCGCCCGTTTTCCGCTATATCTGCCGTAAGATTAAGGTTTTTAAGAATATGTTTCATGACTTGCTGATTCACAGGATTATCTTCCGCCAAAAGGATGGTCAGGTTAGCTTTGCCAATCCGCTGTTTCAGGATAGCCAGATGATCTTGATCCGGCCTGCTGTTTAAAGTGTCAGGCACAGATTCCTTCTTTGACTGTCTCAAATTGAGATCCACTTGAAAAACGGTTCCAGTACCACCTTTATTTCGAACTTTTATTGTTCCGTTCATTAATTGTATCAATTGTTTGGAAATGGCAAGTCCAAGCCCTGTCCCGCCGTGTTTTCGAGTAATGGATTCATCAGCTTGCGAAAACTTGTCAAACAGTTTGTCAATATATCCTTCATCAATTCCCGGGCCGGTATCTTCCACTTCTAAAACAAGACGTTTTTGATTTTTTTGTCGGGCACTTATTTTGACAAATCCCTGTTTTGTAAATTTTATGGCGTTTCCCACAAGATTGATTAGTATTTGCCTTATTCTTGTCTCATCTCCCATAAGGAATTGAGGGAATTCATCCGAGATGTCAACGATAAATTCCAGGCTTTTTTCTTTTGCCTTTAATTGAAAAATAGACTGGATTTCCTTGATAACTTTTTTGAGTGAAAATTTCCTAAATTCCAAATCCAGTTTGCCTGCCTCAATCTTGGAAAAATCCAGAATATCATTGATAACCGTAAGCAGAGAACTGGCAGACCCATGAATTATATCGA
>JAAEMC010000926.1 GCA_024225895.1 Desulfobacteraceae bacterium
TTCAACATTGTTCAGCTTATCCCTCGCTCTCATGGTGGTTTAAATGATTAGCATAAAAAACCTTCGGTCCTGGAAGGCTGGCAAAGGGGGAATTCCAAAATAAAGGTGGTGCCCTTTGCACTGGTTCTTTTCACAAAAATGCTGCCGCCATGCTCTTCCATGATACCGTATACAATACTCAAGCCTAATCCTGTGCTTTTACCGACCTCTTTGGTTGTAAAAAAGGGATCAAAGATTTTAGATAAATTCTCATGTGGGATGCCGGACCCGGTATCCTTGATCTCTAAATAGACTTTTTTGTTGAAGGTGTCTTTATCGGTCCTGAGTATTAAGGACCCGGACCCTTCCATGGCATCCACTGCATTGATGATCAGGTTGATCAGCACCTGGTTGAGTTTGTTGGTATCGGCATTGACCATCATCATTTTATTAGGGAGATCTTTTTTAATAGTAATATTCCGAAGTTTTTTCTGATCCCGGATCAGTCGAAGGCTTTGCTCAACAACCGTATTGATATTAACGGCATCTTTATGGGAATCCGTGCTCCGGCTGTAGACCAGAAGGCTTTTTACAATCTCCTTGCACCGGTTGGCATCTTCAACAATATAGCCGATATCTTCTTTTAGTGCAGCGTCCAGATCATTTCTTTCCAAAAGCAGGCTGGCATAGAAAAGAATACCGGTCAGAGGGTTGTTGATTTCATGGGCCACCCCTGCAGCAAGCTTTCCCATGGAAGCCAGCTTTTCAGACTGCGCAAGCTTGGTCTGGGCTTCCTTGAGTTTTTGTTCCACTTCAATTTTATTTTTTAGGTTGTTGTAAATGGCCATAGTGGCAGATTCATTGCCGTTCTCGTCATAGATAATGGCTGCCGACATTTCAACAGGAATCTGTTCGCCTTTGGCATTCACGATATTAATTTTCGGGATTAGCAGCTTGCCCCTTTCGCCAATGCCATCATCCCTGAGCATCTGCATGATTTCCTGGGCTTTGCCCGGCGGATATAATTGTGTTGTGTTTTTAATCTTGTGGCCGTTTCCATCAATCTGAAATAATTCCTTTGCCACGTTGTTCATAAGGTCGATATTGCCCTGGCGGTCTGCAGCAACAATTGCACTGGCAGAGCTTTCAATGATCTGGCTGATTCCTTCTTTTACCCCTGTCAGTTGTCTTTCAAGGGATTTTATTTTTGAAATGTCCCGCATGCTGCCAATGATATATTCCACCTGGCCCTGATCATCTAGGATAGGGGAGAAGACCCTGTCTTCCCAACGGTACTGTCGTTTTAAGGTATAGCTGTGACTTTTTTTTTGATTAATTACTTTTGAGATGGGGCATCCATCTGAATTACACGGTGTGTCCCGGTAAAGAAAGAGGCTGTAGCATTTTTTCCCCTGAATATCTTCCAGGCAAAGATTGAATTTTTCAAAAAATTTTTTATTGGCACTGATCAGAGTTTTATCCGGCGCAATAATAATACTGGGATAGGAAAGACAGTCAAAAACCTTGGCCTGCCATGGCAAATCATTGCCGTTTTGTGGAGTGCTGTTGGAAATCATGGCCTTTCAAATACCTTTAAGAGGGTCTGTTCCGCTTCTTTTGCCAGATGCCAGGGCAGGACAATATAGATGCATGAACCAGAGCAGTTTGCCATGAGAATGGGTATGGATGCCTTTCTTAAAACAGATAAAGCTTGATTTGCAATACCGTACCGGTCGCCGAAATGGGGTCCCTGGAAAGATATGAGCGACACAGAAGGGGCAGTCTTAAATCGCAAGCTGATTTGGTCCGGCATACCGTTCATTAAGGTTTCTTTTATTCGATCTTGATTTTTATGGGTTAGAAAAAAGAAATTTATCTGGTCGTCTTTGTCTATACGGGCCTGCGAAAAATAAAATCTCAGATCTTTTTCCCTGAGGGCCTGGATTTTTTTTGTGTGAACTGCCATTTGGTCTAAAGGACAGGCTATCCTGTATAAATCAAGATCCGGCAGGATGGTGATCCCGTATGTTTTTATTTTTTTTTCCACGTATGCAGCAGAAGACTCGGGCCAGAGTTTGACGAGCAATTCCTTGTCGCTTTTGCTTAATCCCTGCGAAAAGGGGGTATGGGACGGCGGCAATTCGATATGCCGACTTAAGTAATCACACAATTCTTCTTGAGAGTCAGTATCAATAACAATTGTCAGCATGGAATCTGATGATACCAGATCATAAAATCGAGCCTGTTTTTTAGCCAGTAAATGGATAAACCGGTATAGTGTGGCTAAGTCGGATCTATGAGGGTAAACGGATAGGGAGCAGACATTCCGGGTAACGGTTGCTCCCAATGCTTTTGCGCGTTCCCCCTCCCGGGATGACAAGCAGCAGGAAATACAAGCCCTGTCATCTGTTGAATTTACACTCAATAAAGAGATATTGGTGAAACTTTTAGATAGAGATTGATAAATAGGAGCGGCAAAATCCTTTTGAACGTACCTCTGGGTCACCCGGATGCAGTTTTCGCCAAGCCGTATGCCGTTCATCTTCATGGGTATCATCTGTGTCTGGTCATCGGGAAATAGTTAAAACAAAGTCGGTTATGGCAGGAAAGAGGGGAACTTTCCCGCCATAACGAAAGACCTATATAAAAGAAAATGTGTCAATATCATGCATTGGTCCGGATATTTCATGAAATATCCGGGTTAGTTTGCACAATAATCATCTACAATTTCCATGAGTTTATCAAGGTCAATGGGTTTGGGTAAATAGTCGTCTGCAAGAGTTGTTTTGCCGTCATGGTGGGTATAGTTTGTTGTTTTAACCGCATCACCCACAGCAGTTAAAAGCACAACAATGATATCATTTAAGGTATCATCATTTTTGATTTCATCACAAACAGCCCACCCGTTTTTTCTAGGCATCATGACATCCAGGATTACAAGGGCAGGTTTTTCTTCTTTGATCTTGTCCATTGCCTCTTGACCGTCATAAGCTTTGCTGACTTTATACTCTTTGGCTTCCAGTTTCATTGAAACCGCTTCTACCAGATCCGGGTCGTCATCCACGACCATTATTGTTTTTTTACTCATATTTTCACTCCTTTTGGTTCGCAGTCTTTTACTGCCTTTACTGTTTTTAAAACCTTCTTTCTTTATGATTGAAAGGTGATTCCTTCTTTGTTTTTATATTTCAGGCCGGGGAGACAACCCTGCCTTTTCGACAATTTCAGAGACTTTTTCTTCCCACTCGATGGCCATGATGTGAAATCCATGGATGCCTTTTATTTCTTTGAGCCTTTGGATGGATTCCACAGCAATATTAATTCCTTCCTGGGCCTGATTTTCTTTTTTTACTGATTCCAGACGCTTTATAACCTCATCCGGGACGTCCATCCCCGGAACTTTGTTTTTCATATATCTTGCCATGCCGGCAGATTTCATGGGGGTAATTCCGGCAAGGATATGGACCTTTTCGTCCAATCCCCGGTCGGTGACACCTTCCATCCATTTTTCAAATTTATCAAGGTTGAATATGCATTGGGTCTGGATAAAATCCACCCCGGCTTTGATCTTTTTGGCCAGGCGCATTACCCGTAGTTCAAAGGGGTCGGCAAAGGGATTAGCCGCTGCGCCAATGAACATCTTGGGGGGATTGGCAATGTCTGCATTGCCTTGGAATTTGCCTTCATCCCGCATTTTTTTGACGGTCTGGATCAATTGAACCGAATCCAGGTCATAGACACCATTGGCCATGGGGTGGTCCCCGAACTTAGGATGGTCGCCGGACAGACAGAGCATGGTGTTTATGCCATGGGCATAAGCACCGATAATGTCGCTTTGCATGGCGATTCTGTTCCTGTCACGGGTCACCATTTGTAAGATCGGATCAAGCCCCATTTGTTTAATGATGACGGCAGCGGCAAAACTGGACATTCTGACCATTGCCGTTTGATTATCAGTGACATTGATGCCATCCACGACCCCTCTTAACATTTCAGCCTTTTCTTTGACCTTTTCCGGAAGGCAGCCACGTGGGGGGCCGCATTCAGAGGTTACCGCAAGATTGCCTGAGTTGAGTATTTTTTCCAGCCTGCTTTCAGTTTTCATAATGACAAATCCTCTCTGATGATTTTCCGTGGTCCTGCCCCTCCTGAAGGCCGCCAGTCTTTTGCTTCCATGATTTCTTCGTACCGGTCTTCCATGCCCAGCTCTTTGAGGCGTTCCCAGATCAATCTCCAGGCGCAATCCGTTTCCGGCCCGATCTCGCACTGCCCATTGGAAGTCCCGCCACAGGGGCCGTTAAGAAGATGTTTTGAGCATCGTGCCACCGGGCAAATACCTCCTGTGATACCCAACATGCAGTCTCCGCATCCCTGACATCTTTCCGCCCAGATTCCCTGGCTTTCAGAGGCGCCCATGAATTTGGTATTCACGGCCGGGAATACGATTTTTTCCTTATACCTTGATGCAATGGTCTGGACCCCACAGCCACAAGCCATGGAAAGAATGGCATCCGCCCTGTCAATATGCGGGGCGAGCTCTTCAACATATTCCGGGTCACATTGCCTTTCCAGGGTTATTTCGTCAATTTCAAGGTTTTTCCCTTGTTTTAAAAAATGCAGGTGAAGGACGGATGCAAGAATCCCCACCTCTTTTTTCCCGCCGGCTGCGCACACGGTGACGCATTCATTGCAACCCACCAGAAGAATACGGCGATACGGGGAAATATAATTAATTATTTCCGTTACAGGTTTTTGTTCAGCAGTGATCATATTTTTCTATCTCCAGATATCTTTTTTGGTTAAATTGCAGCCTGTTCCTTTGGATTTCGGGCAGCAATTTTTATGGGATTCGGTCCCAGTTGCCTGATCTGTTCGGTAAATTCCCGGGCAGTTCCGGCAAAGCGTTCACCCATGCCGGCAGACATGTTCATCATGGCCACACGTTGGGTTTCCCATCCAAGATCATTTAAATATTTTTGTACATATGTTACCCGGTGTTTTGCACGGGTGTTGCCGTTTTTGAAGTGGCAATCCCCTTCAAGGCACCCGGCCACATATACGCCGTCCGCCCCTTTTTCAAGGGCCTTTAATATATGGATGGCATCGACTTTCCCGGTACAGGGCACCCGGATAATTTTCACGTTGGGCGGATAGAATATTCGTTTGCTGCCGGCCATGTCCGCTGCTGTATAGGCACAGTAATGGCAACAAAAAGCGACGATTTCAGGTTCAAAATTATTCATTTAGTTATACCTTTCAAACAGGCCATCCAGTTTTGCCATGATCTGATCATCCTCAAACGAGAGCAATTGAATTGCTTTTGCCGGACAATCTGCGGCACAGGTGCCGCAGCCATGGCATTTGTCCGGGTCTATCTGTGAATAGCCTTCTGCGTTAATAAAGGGGATATCAAAGGGGCAGGCGCGAACACATATCAGGCAGGAAGCACATTTGGTGCTGTCCACCCTGGCATGGGCGGCACCCAGGTTGATTTCTTTTTTAGCCAGAAGGGTGACAGCCCTTCCGGCAGCGGCTTGTGCCTGGTTGACACTTTCCCGTATGCTTTGTGGGGAGTGAGCAGTTCCGGCAATAAAAAAGCCCCTGACCGACATATCCACCGGGCGAAGTTTGACATGATCTTCCAGAAAATAGTGATCGCGGGTTCGGGGCAGATGAAACATCATGGACAGGTCTTCTGTGGTTTCATCATCTGCAATGAATCCCGTACTTAAAGCAATACAATCCGCAGCAATTTCAATGGGCTGGCCCAGGATAAAATCATGGGTTTTAACGGACAGTTCTCCTGCGCTATCTTTTACTTCAGGTTTTTGGCTTGCTTTGTACCGGATAAATTTTATTCCAAGGTTTCGTGCTTCTCTGTAATAGTCTTCCTGGAAGCCATAGGTTCGAATATCCCGGTAAAGGATGAAAATGTCAGCATCCGGATTGGTTTTTTTGATGCGCAGGGCATTTTTGATGGCTGTCTGGCAGCATATCCTGGAGCAATTGGGATTGCCGGGTTCCCGTGACCCTGCACATTGAATCATCACGACCTGGTTCATACCTTGTATTTTGTCGGTATCATCTTCAATAAGGGTGTCCAGATCGATCTGGGTCATGACGTTTTCATTTAGGCCTAAAAGATATTCATCCGGCCGGTTGGGCAAGGCCCCTGTTGCAAGGATGGTGACCGCATGTTCGATTTTAAGATAGGTCATTCTCAAACCGGTTTGAATACCCGTGGTGAAAAGACCGGGAATGCCTGCATGGTCAACAATAATCGAGCGCGTCAATACCTGGATATTTTCATGGGCCATTGTTCTTTTGATCAAATCATCCATATAGGCACCGACATCTCCGCCTTCTATGGTCTTTTGAATGGAACGGGCCAGCCCGCCTAAAGCAGGAGCCCTTTCGACCAGATATACCTGTATGCCTTGTTTTGCCAGCATAAGAGCTGCATTCATTCCTGTGACGCCACCTCCAATTACCAGCGCGTTTTGGCTCATGGGAAGAGTGTTGTCCAAAAGGGGGCGGCTGCGGCGAACCCCACTTATACCGATCTGAACCAGTTTTATTGCTTTTTTAAGGGCCTCTTTTGGGGCATCCATGTGGGCCCAGGTGTTCTGATCTCTTAAATTAACCATTTCAACCAGATATTTATTCAAACCCGCACGGCGCAACAGATCCTGGAATTTGGTTTCATGGGTCCTGGGGGAGCATCCGGCAATCACCACCCGGTTCAATTGGTGGTCTTTAATCTGTTTTTCAATGTGGGCCATGGACTCGGAGCTGCATCCATATCCAACAGCCTGTGCAACAGCGACATCCGGATTGGTCCCGGCATATTCCACAATTTTTTGAACATCAATGACACCGCCGATATCAAAACCGCAATCGCAGACAAATACGCCGATTTTTTCAGGTTCCTGTGAGACATTGCGTTCAGGCAGAAATTTTTCTTTTTCAGCCTGGTCGGTTACAATGGCCGGCAGATTGGTTGCAGCCATACTAGCTGCGGCACTTGCCTGGACCATGGTTTCAGGGATGTCTTTGGGACTTTCAAAGACACCGCAGACATATACGCCCGCCTTTGATGTCTGTACCGGGTTGAAAGTATCGCTTTGGGCAAAATGATGTCTGTTAAGCTCAATTCCCAAACGGCCAGCAAGATCTTTGGTTTCCTCGCCGATCCTGAAACCGGTTGAAAGGACTACCATATCAAAACTTTCAGTATGGCATTGGGGCTCTTCTTCCTGGGCATAGGTGACAGTAAGATTTTTCGTTTGCGCATCTTCCACAAGGGAATGGGGGCGGCTTCGAACCATCCGGATTCCATATTCGTTTTGCGCACGGTCAAAATAGTTTTCATAGTCTTTGCCAAAGGTGCGCATATCCATATAAAAAATGGTGGTTTCGATCTCTTTGGCAAACCGTTCCTTGGTCACCATGGCCTCTTTTAAGGCATACATGCAGCAAACGCTTGAACAATAGGGTACATCCCTTTTAGAATTGATTCCCCTTGACCCTGCACATTGAATCCAGGCAACCTTTTTGGGGCGTTTTCTGTCTGATACTCTTGCAAGATCTCCCTGGAAAGGGCCTGATGCAGACATGATCCGTTCATACTGCAACCCTGTTACTACATTTTCATAATTACCCGCACCGTAGTTATCCAGGCAGGTGGAATCAAAGACATCCGCCCCGACACTCAGCACCACAGATGCCACGGATTGTTTTTTTGTAACAGCTTTGTCATCCGGTAAAATGGCATTGGCCTTACAAATATTTTGTAATTTCTTAATGTCGGTCACCTTGTCCATATCAATGGAAAAGGCATAGGGCGTGGCTTGTGGATACCGCATGCATGTGGGCGCCCTGGGGTCGAGACCCGGTGTGAACCGGACCCAGTCAGGGTATCTTTTTGCACATTCCCCACAGGCGGTACATTTGTTGATATCAATATATCGCGGCTGGGTTACCAGGGTGGCTGTGAAATCAGGCGACCCGCCGGTTAAATTTTCCAACGTGGTCATGGGCATTACATCCATATGCTGCTGCCGACCACTTTCCGATAAATGGGGGGATACAGTACATAAATCGCAATTATTGGTGGGGAAGGTCCGGTCCAATTGTGTCATCAGCCCGCCAATGGCGTATGATTTGTCTATTAGTACCACATTGCGGCCGGATTCGGCCAGATCTAAAGTCGCGCGAATTCCCCCCACGCCGCCGCCTATAACAAGCACACTTTTGCCATTATATTGCTGATCATTCATATCTTTATGCTGTTGCATTTGAAACCTATATAAGTGATGGATATCCACCTTTTTGATATTTTTTTGGGCATCAACAGAGGGTGGATAACAAAATTGATTTTTACAATCCTGCGCTGTCTAAAATTGTCGGCAGCCGGTCTTCCCAACCCAAAGCAGATATCTTAATACCCTGGCAGATTTCTTTGAGCTGCCGGATCATTTCGCCGGCTATCTCAATGGCCTCAGCCTCCCGGTCTTTGGATTTTCTCAGCCGGGTGATAATATCTTCGGACAGCCGGCAATTGGGATCATTAATGGACATGTACCTTGCCATACCCACGCTTTTTAAAAGGAATACACTGGATATGACCGGTATGTTCAGAGGGGTTAATTTATTTAAAACAGTAGAATAAAAATCCAAATCAAAAACAGGCTGAGTTAAAACAAACCGCGCTCCCAGATCTATTTTTTCCTTTGCCTTTTCCATTTCTTTTTCAAGTTGAGTGTCATCAAGAATGGACGGCATTGCAAATCCCATGAAAAAGTCTGGTGTTCCCGAAAGCTCAAAACCGGAAAGATCCTTGCCGCTGTTTAATGATTTCACCATGTGGATCAAGCCTTTTTCATCAAGGTCGTTCACCGGAGTCGCATCCTGGTGATCGCTGTTGGCCATTTCTTCTGCCTGAACAAATAAAAGATTCTGGATACCCAAAATATGCGCGGATAGCAGGTCGCCTTGCAATGCCATCCGGTTGCGGTCCCGGCCGCAGACATGAATTAGGGGTTCAAGACCCTGTTGGAGCATGATTGCGCCGCTGCCAAGACTGCTCATGTGCATGATGCCATTGTCCATATCCGGCAGGATTACCGCATCAATTCTAGATTTAAGAAATCTTGTATTCATTGTAAGTTCAGATATATCAACACCCTTGGGTGTGTTTATTTCTGCAAGCACTGCAAACTCACCCTTGGTTAGTTTTTTTTGAAATCCCATACCTTAGTCTTTCCCTTTTATTGAATAAGGCCTTAAAGGATGTCCCTTTTACCGGCCTTGATTTGGTTACATTTTAAACACGGCCTGGAAGTAAGCAGAAACCATGCCATAGATGTTTCCATGGTAAAATTAAGAATTTTGATGGATTGCGGCTATTTTATAGTTATAGTTAGGCTATTCAAGGGGTTCGGGGGTTGCGAATTTGCGACAGTCGCACTTGTAAATATTTCAAACACGCGACTTGGTCTGTTTGTTTCAGTTGAATTTACTAAGGATCGGCTCCAAAATTATTTGATCTTTTGTTTTCAAAACATCCAGTCTTTTAAGGGGTTTTGGGAATAATTTAGATCAAGTTATTTTGTAACGATTCCTAAACATTGTTCTTTGCTTGAGAATGAAAAAAGTTACCGAGAATTGCTGGACTTGCAAACGGAA
>JAAEMC010000927.1 GCA_024225895.1 Desulfobacteraceae bacterium
AAAAAAATAATGAAACAAAAAACAATAAGAATCCAGCATGCAATATTTGAATCATACCAAGGGGTTATTGCTTTTCTAAAAAAAGGATTCTGGTCCAGTTGCATTCTTTTTCATTCCGGCTTATAATAAAAACCACAACATATAGTATTTTTTCCTTGACAAACAACTACATATTGATTAATTCTCATGATTAGTGTTAAGGATACAGAGCTAATTGATCTCAATATCACAATGGAAAATACGTTAATTTCAACCAGATTTCAAGAGGTGGGCTAATGTTCGAGCAAATTAAAAAACGGGACGGTAGAGTATCGGAATTTGATTCATCCAAAATCAGTGATGCCATTCGAAAAGCAGGTGAAGCCACAGGTGAATTCAACGGGCGGGAAGCACAAAAACTTACATTAAAAGTTATTACCCTGGCAAGGGATCTTAGGCTTGCTCCCATCCCTGAAGTTGAAGAGATCCAGGATATTGTGGAACGGGTCCTTTTGGACTCCCCCTTTTATAAAACTGCCAAAGCCTACATTATTTACCGGGAGCAGCACAACCAGATCCGAAAGATTGCTATCAATGAAAATGTCGGCCTCATGGAAAGCTATATCCGCAGGATGGACTGGAAGGTCAGAGAAAACAGTAACATGAGTTATTCCCTTCAGGGCCTGAACAATTATATTTCCTCTGACATTACAGCAGAATACTGGCTCAATAAAATTTACCCGCCCCAAGTCAGACAAGCCCACTACAGCGGAGATATTCATATTCACGATTTAAGCCTTTTGTCTGTATATTGTGTTGGCTGGGATTTGCAAGACCTTTTATTAGAAGGATTCAAAGGTGTTGCAGGAAAAGTGGAAAGCTCTCCGCCCAAACACTTTAGAAGTGCGTTAGGCCAAATTGTCAACTTCTTTTACACCCTCCAGGGAGAAGCAGCCGGTGCCCAGGCCATGTCCAACTTTGACACCCTTCTGGCACCTTTTATCAGGGAGGACCAGCTAAGTTACAAAGATGTCAAACAAGCAATTCAGGAGTTTGTCTTTAATATTAACATACCCACAAGGGTGGGATTTCAAACGCCTTTTACCAATATCACAATGGATCTAAATGCCCCCTCCACTCTAAAAGACACACCTGTGATCATCGGTGGAGAATACAAAGAAAAAACCTATGCGGAATACCAGGAAGAGATGGATATACTCAATGCCGCCTTTGCCGAAGTGATGATGGAAGGCGATGCCAAGGGCAGGGTTTTTACCTTCCCCATCCCCACCTATAATATTACCGAGGACTTTGACTGGAATAATGATAATCTGGAAAATGTATGGAAAATGACCGGAAAATACGGGATTCCGTATTTTTCAAATTTTGTCAATTCCGACATGTCCCCCGAAGATGCCAGATCCATGTGCTGCCGCCTGCGCCTGGACAACAGGGAACTTCGAAAAAGAGGCGGAGGGCTGTTTGGTGCCAACCCGCTTACCGGCTCCATCGGAGTGGTC
>JAAEMC010000928.1 GCA_024225895.1 Desulfobacteraceae bacterium
ATACAATGCGCCTGTTCCTCAAGGTGGGGCTGTGTTAACAGCAGGGATTGACATGCAGATAGATAGGCTGGAAATTGAAGTTGTGGCCTGGGGTATTGGTGAAGAATCATGGTCAGTGGACTATAGGGTAATCTGGGGCGACCCTTTGCTTCCAGACATATGGAATGATCTTGATGATTATTTAGAACAGAGTTGGTTGCACGAATCAAAAAACAAAATGCGCATATCGGCTGCCTGTTTAGATACAGGGGGCACTGGTGGGTGTACACAAGCTGCTTATGATTACGTGAAAAACAAACGAGGGCGCCGAGTGTTTGCAATTAAAGGCGTTGGTGGCTGGGGGCGTTCGATTGTGGCCCCCCCAAACCGTAAACGTTCGGGGCCGAATCAAAGAAAGGTGGATTTGTTTCCTGTTGGCACGGATGAGGCCAAGCTGAATGTTTACAAACGCCTGGGAATAGCTGAACCAGGCAAAGGATACTGCCATTTTCCCAATCATTACGATGTTGAATATTTCAAACAGCTAACCGCTGAGACTTTACGCACACGTTATAGAAAAGGGCACCCTGTTCGTGAATGGCACAAAACCAGACCCAGAAATGAAGCTTTGGATGCCAGGGTATATTCTTTATCTGCACTAAAAATCATTAACCCTAATCTTGAGAAATTGACTGCAAGGCTACTGCCTGCCGAAAAAACTGAAGACGAATGTCAAGACAACGAGGATAAATTACAACTAAAATCTAAATCAAAAAAAGCTAAACGTTCTAGTG
>JAAEMC010000929.1 GCA_024225895.1 Desulfobacteraceae bacterium
ACCGTAACAACTCATTTTTCAGTTCTTGTATGTGAAATTCAAGCTCTTCGTAACTGGGTTTGTGATCCATAGAATAACCTTAAAATTATATTAAACACAAATTCCGTTTGAAAATCGAACTTATTTGGTCTACCCATCTTTAATGCGCTTGCCACGCCAGCCAAAACAATTCTCAAGCTGATTCACAACCCTTTATATATAACAACTTTACCCGGTATTGTCTTTCTTCAGGCTGAACGCGCTATTTCTTCAGCCTCACTGATACAATACATCAGATGCCTTGGTGATTTTGCGTCTCCAATAAAATGAAATTCTGCATTAGTTTTTCTTTCAAGCTTTTTCGCATCTCTTATGGGACTATGCTTCTCTGATATTACCACTGTATCAAAATTATTTAAAGCAATCTCTTCATTATCTGATTTAAATGTAACTCCATCATTTGAAAATGCTTTAATCGAAACCTTTTTAAAAAGTTTTACCCCACCTTTTTTAAGGCGTTCCCGCAAGTAATAGCGGTCATTGGAGGACATTTCTTCTGCAAAACTTTTTTTCCGATTCAACACAACCACTTCTTTACCCTTCTCGGCAAGGAAATCCGCCGTAATCAACCCTGTCATACCGCCGCCCAAGACAATCACCCTTTTTCCGGCTTCATCATCCCCATTCAGAAGATCCACACAGGTAAAAAGGCCCATTTGGGTTTGGAAAAGCCCTTTTATCACCGGCATATCCGGCAGAGAACCTGTGGCCAAAACAACAATATCAGCATTGGTCTCCTGAATCAGGTCAATGGAAAGTTGGGTCTCAAAACGTACATTAAGACTTAGCCGTTTTATTTCATTACGAAAGAAATTGAGTATATCGTCCAGTTCACCTCGGCCCGGCGCCTTTGATGCCAAGGATAGTAACCCGCCGGAATCCTTACCCTTTTCACAGACCACTACGCTATGGCCCTGGAGAGCGAATAAACGGGCGGCCGCCATACCTGCCGGCCCTGCACCGGCAATCAGGATTTTTTTCTTTTTCTCAGGCGGTACTTCTTCTTGCATTTTATATTCCCTTCCCACATCCGGATTAACCACACAGGAACCCGGCTCTTTTTGAAGCACTGCATGGATACACCCCAAACAACATCCGATGCAAGGCCGTATGGCATCAATATCTCCTTTTTGGGCTTTTTCAGGATAATACGGATCTGCCAGAAGAGAACGTCCAAGGGATACCATATCAGCCTTTCCTTCACTAATGGCACTATCTGCCATCACAGGATCTTTTATTCTGCCCACGGTAATCACAGGAATATTCACATGCTTTTTCACTTCCTGGGCCAAGTGGATAAAGCATCCCTGTTTTGTATACATAGATGGGATGGTTAATTCAGTAGAGCCATAGACACCGCCGGAAATGTGAAGATAGGCTACCTCTGCCTTTTCCAGTATTGGGGCCAACCGCACTGCATCTTTAAGTTCCCAGCCATTTTCAATATAATCATTGCCATTTATCCGGACACCGATGGGAAAATCTTTTCCAGCCTTTTCTTTCATATCCTCCACAACTTCAAATAAAAACCGGCTCCTATTTTCAAATGAGCCGCCGTATTCATCAGTCCGGATGTTGGAATTGGGTGCTAAAAACTGGTTGATAAGGTATCCATGGGCGCCATGGATCTCCACAAAATCAAAGCCTGCCTTGCGGCATCTTCCGGCTGCGTCGCCAAAACAAGCTATCAACTCCTTTATTTCATCAATAGTCAATTCTCTGACTTCCCCTTTCACCACAGCCGGTGCAGGGATGGGTGAGGGTGCGACTTTCTGGGGCAGATAAGACTGTCGGCCGCCATGCATTAGCTGAACACCAAAATGGGTATTATGAACTTTTACTCTTTGCACCATATCTTTGAGGGCCGGGATACAGGAGTCATCATACATCTGGGGAAGATCCGGCAGTTCCTGCCCACCCGGGTGGACACTGCCGCCACCCACAAGCATCATGCCCACACCGCCTTTGGCGCGTTCTACAAAATATTCCACAAGCTGATCTGTCACATTACAATTGTCATCAACGCCAAAATTGATACTCATGGCAGACATCAAAAGCCGGTTTTTTACAGTCATATTTCCTATCTGGATGGGATTGAAGAGGTTCGTCAACATGCGATATGTATCCTTTATTTAAGTTAAATCAAACTAATTTAAGTTATATCAAAATTCTAATATAAACGTAATTTTTGACGGGATACAAGGAATTTTTATTATTTAGCGGCTGAACTAAAATTAGATATTTTGTTAGGAACAAGGCAAGACTAAAATTTTAACCAAAGGAATA
>JAAEMC010000930.1 GCA_024225895.1 Desulfobacteraceae bacterium
TCGAAAACACCTGTTTTGAAAATCACTCTTCCGTAATAATATGACTTGTGAAATCCAACACCAAAAGCACCGACTCGACCGAGTGCATTTTGATTGTTAGATTCTATGAAATAGTTAATATAATCTCTTAGAAGGCCCATTTGGGTATTAAAATGGACCCGCTAAGAGCAGATTATTGTGATCTCTGAAAATTTTTATCCATATTAACAATGGGTTATGCTATCTTGCTTGGTCCGACCCATTAATGCAACCCATTAATGCCACCCAAATTAGCGGGTCTTTAAATTGTATTCTCCTTTATTCTGGAAGATGCCGAAATCCAATGATCAATATCATCAAGCTTATGATGATGCCTGACACAAAGGGCAGTGTCACCCCGGACTGGTCCGGGCTTTTCAGCAAAATTGACCCTGCCAGTTCTTTCTCGCTTGTATAGCTGGCCTCAACTTCACTGTAAAAATAGGCGCTGGACTCAATATCCTGTTCTTCAATGATATTGACTATCTGGTTAAATATGGGGATACGCTGTTCCAGCCAGGGCCCTGCAACAAGCGCAAACAAAGCGATCATAGAAACGGACAGGATCAGCGTCCCCCAGGATCTTAACCATGTTTTTTTCTTTGCTGTTTTCATAAATCGTTTCCTTGCCTCTTAATCATTAAATACTTGCTGTCAGCTTGGGGAACACAAGATAAAACATGATATATGCCATGACCAGGGTCATAATCAGGTTAAATGACTGGCCGCACACATAAAGAATCAATGGTTTTCCACCTTTAAAATGCTCCTTTAATTCTTTAAAATTGGTGGCAAGGCCGATACTGACAAAAGAAAGACAGAAAAACCATCCCCTGAAAAGATCGCTCATCCCCTTGATCACCCCCTGATCAATCATTGAACTGCCAAGCCCCGGCACCTGGTTATTGAACATTGAATATGCAAAAGAAAAAATAAGAGAGGCAGCAATAAACCCCAGGACAAATTTCGGGAAACGGTACCAGATCTCGATCAAGCCGACTTTATGGCCGGTTTCAGCAGCTTCCACCTTGGTGGTAAAGTACAGGGCGACAAAAAATGCCATAACACCAATGAGGACGTTTTGAATCATTTTAATGGTGGCTGCTACATTCATGGCTGTTTCACCCAAAAACGCACCGGCTGCGACAACGGCGCCTGTGGCATCAATGGTGCCTCCCATCCAGGCCCCGCCAAGGACCAGGATCTTGTCTTCAGGAAAAAAGTTGTGAATAATGGCCGGCATCAGGATCATCATAATGGAGGTAAATATCATGGACAGCCCGACAGCCAGGGTAAGTTCTTCTTTTTTGGCCCGGCATGCAGATGCGGTTGCCACGGCCGCAGACACACCGCAAACAGACATATCCGAACAGATAGTGGCATTGAGCCTTTTTGACGGAATTTTAACAATTTTCTGCCCGAACCAGTAAGTGACCAGCCAGACCACAGGGGTAACCACCCAAGCCACAAAAATACCGGCCGTACCAATGGTCATGATTTTTTCAAACAAAATTTTGGCACCCAGCAGTATCAGGCCTGTTTTAATGTAATATTCGGTTTGAACCGCAGGTTTTACCCATTCAGGCGTTCCAACGGTGTTGCTGATTAAAAGGCCTATGGAAATGGCCCATGCCGCATATCCCACCCCAAAATGTTTCATGGTTGCCTGGCTGGCGGCTGCATAGGTTATCAGGGCGATGAAAAATACAAAGGCAAAACCAATGACAAATCTGGTAAAGGACTGGCCCATGAATACGATGCCGATGCCAAAAAAGACGGCTAGAAATATTCCCAGTAAAATAAAATTGCCGATAAGATTGTATGATTTCGCGCCCTTTAATTTCTTTTTCGCCTTACCTGAAAGGAGCTTGGCATTTCGCCACACCATGATAGCTCCCTTTGCATTTGCATTCAGTTTTTCATCTGAAAATTCTGCTGCCTCGGCCAGTTGTTCGCTTGCCAACGCAGCAGCTAGAAGCGAGTCTGTCTTTTCTTTTACACTGTCATATTTGGCCTGGGCCTTGGCTTTTCTGGCTTTTGATTTTTCACTGCCCATAAAAAAGGCGTCCAGTGGATTGGTAGTCCATTTGGCCGGTTTTTTGGTGAGTTTTGACATGAATTTTCCTGCTGGAACATTTTTCGCCTTTGCCTTTGCTTTAGCGTCTTTTAACTTGTACCAGGCAACGGTTTTTATGGCAGTGGTTCTGTTTGCGGCTTTCTCGTACTTGGCGGCAGCCTCATCAATTTTTGTTTTTATGGCACCGGTATGTGGAAAATAAAGAATCATTCCGGCGACCAAAATCACAAATCCCAGCCACACTGCCCACCAGTCTTCTTTTTTCCACATTTCCGACCATTCCCACTTGCCAATATCCTGTACAATTTGAGAATTATCACTCATGGTAATGTCCTCCAATATTAATTTGGATTTGCATTAAACACCTAACCAGAACCACCAATGTCAAAAAAATGATTTGCAGATAAAATATTGCAGGGAATCTCCATGCGGGATTGTGGCTATTGCAACAAAATAAAAAACCAACCCGCAACCAAAAAAATTCCAAAAAGAATGGTACGA
>JAAEMC010000931.1 GCA_024225895.1 Desulfobacteraceae bacterium
CCGTCCGCTTTTTAAGATGTTACAACGGCCCTAATCACTGTTAAAAAAAATCGAGCATACAGCTCTCTTTGTATGCCCGATCATAAATTTTAACAAAAAAACCTAGAAGGGAATATCATCGTCATCAATATCACTTTGGCCGGTCATACCCGGGCCTGTAGGGCCCTGAAAATTGGTATCCGGTGCAGGCTCGTTCTGGAATCCCTGGTTCTGGCCTTGGTTCTGGCCCTGGTTCTGGCCTTGGCCTTGATAACCGCCGCCGCCCTGGGAATCTTGTTTACCGCCCAGAAACTGAAAGTTTGCCGCAACGATTTCAGTGATGTAATGGGTCTGGCCGTCTTTTTCGTAATTACGGGTTTGAAGCCGGCCTTCAATATAAATCTGGCTGCCTTTGGAAAGATATTTTTCACAGACTTCCGCCTGCCTTCCAAAGACAACAATACGGTGCCACTCGGTACGTTCCTGCCGGTCTCCTGAATTTTTGTCTGTCCATTGCTCACTGGTTGCAATTGAAAAATTGACCACTGCCATGCCTGACTGAGAATATCTGATTTCCGGGTCTCTTCCCAATCTGCCGATTAGCATCACTTTGTTAAGCCCTGCCATATAACTGCTCCTGTTTTTGGTGATTTTAAATCCAATTATCTCTTAATATAATTATAGCATTGTTATCAAAATCCAGAAACGCAGTCTATCATTTTATTAAAATGGTTCCCAGGTCCTTCAAAAGAAAATTCCATTTACCGCACAGTCTTCAATCCAAGGGGTGACGCATTTTTTGGCTTGACAAGTCACTGGTTTCAGTTTATGTTGCTATTAGGGTAGCAACATACAGGAGACAGCATGGATAATACATTCAAATTAAAAGAACTGGGTTTTTCACAATACGAAGCAGCATGCTATATGACACTGATTGGGAACCACCCTGTCAACGGCTCCCAGTTGAGCAAAATATCCGGCATTGCGCGATCACGTGTTTACGATGTGATTCGTAGCCTGATTTCAAAGGGCTATGTCATTGAAGTAACCCAGGGACAATATGCGCCGCTACCGTCAGATGAGCTGATCAGAAGACTGAAAACAGGCTTTAGCCGTAATATTCAGGCCTTTGAACAGGAAATCACAAAAGCCACCCAGAAAGAAGATTTTGAGTATGTATGGACCTTGACCGGTTATGACACGGTCATGTCCAAGGCAAAGGCAATGATAAAAAATGCCCGGAATGAAATCTATGTCCGGCTTTTTCCTGAGGCGGACAAGCACCTTGGAAAACACCTTGCTGCTGCTGAAAACAAAGGGGTGAAGATCCGGTATATTGCCATGGGAGAAATTCCCCCAAGATTTCGTATCCAGGTGGTCCATCCGGATCATGAAAACTTAAAACATACCATCGGAGGCCGGTCTTTTGACATTATTACCGACAAAAAGGAAGCACTGGTGGGCATATTTGAGACAGGAAACGAAGATCTATCCCCCATTAACTGGACACGAAACCAATGGTTCATCGTCGCAAACCGTGACAGTCTTCGCCATGACTTCTACCATTGTTTTTTAGAAAAACTGCTGGACCGGAATGCAGAGCTGACAGATGAAGAAAAAAAGATTTATGAAGTAATTAAAGAGGATAATTAAGGAGGTGTAACATGACGGCAATAAGAAAATCAAACCACCGGATGACCGGATTTTCACAAGAGGGTGATTCTGCCATATTCAATATGGAAGAAGATTTTGGCGCCCACCACTACGAGCGGATCAATCTTGTTGTCAGACGTGCAGAAGGGTGCTGGCTGACAGATGAAAACGGCAATAAATACCTGGACTGCCTGGCAGCGTATTCAGCAGCCAATCCCGGACATCATCATCCCAAAATAACCCAGGCGGTCATGGAAGCATTGACAGGCAATTATGCTTCAGTGATTTCCAATGTTGTTTATTCGGATCCTCTAGGGGTATTCCTTTCCAAAGCAGCCAAATTTGCCCCACAGATGGCACCACGGTTCGGCAACCACGGAAATAAGGTACTGCCCAAAAACGGTGGCGTGGAATCTGTTGAAACCGCCATCAAAGCCATGCGGTATTTTGGCTGGAAGCAAAAAGGCATTGAGGACGGCAAGCAGGAAATCATCGTCTTTAACAATAATTTCCATGGGCGGACCATTAGTGTGGTCTCTTTTTCATCCTCTAAAAAATATAGCGAAGGATTTGGTCCCTTGACCGGCGGATTTGTCTCTGTTGAATTCGGAGATATCTTTGCTGTTAAAAAAGCCATCAACAAAAACACCTGTGGAATCCTGGTTGAACCCATGCAGGGAGAAGGCGGTATGAAGCTACCTCCAAAGGGATTTTTAAAGGGCCTTAGAACTCTTTGCGATGAGAATGACCTATTGCTGGTCTGTGATGAAATCCAGGTCGGTATGGGAAGAACTGGTAAAAAATTCTGCTTTGAGCATGAAGGCATAGTTCCTGACGGGGTTATCCTGGGCAAAGCTCTTTCCGGCGGTCTGATTCCTTTGTCTGTTTTTATTACCAACGCCAAAATTATGGACATGGTTTTTTCCAAAGGCTCTGACGGGTCCACTTTTGGCGGCTATCCATTGGCCTGTGTTGCAGGTTCTGCTGCCCTTGATGTGTTTGAGCAAGAAAAACTGGCTGAAAAAGCCACCCAAAAAGGAAAGATCCTCAAGGAAAAAATCGAGGCCATTGCCAGGAAATCACCCCATGTTAAAGAGGTAAGGGGAAAAGGGCTTTTTATCGGTATTGAGGTAAAAGAAGGCAATGCCATGGAATTTTGCACCAAACTCCTGAACCTTGGACTGATTGTCAATGACAGCCATGGACATACCATCCGGATTTCACCACCATTGATTATTACGGATGAAGAAATCGATTTTATGGTACAGCAGCTTGAAAAAGTACTGGTTGGTTAATTAACCAAATTTCAAAATATTTAATACAAAAGGAGGGTTTGATTTTTGAACCCTCCTTTTTTTTATCCATTAAATTTGATTACA
>JAAEMC010000932.1 GCA_024225895.1 Desulfobacteraceae bacterium
AAAGAAGAAGTGAAAATCTTTGCTGGATGTTTTGAGCAGGTCCTGAGTTCTCGTCTCTACAATATCAAAACCAAGTCTCTGGATTTCAACCATGAGGCGCTGTAATTTTTCAGGGTCAACATCCACGGCAAAAACGCTTCCCTGGTTTTCCATTAGCTGGGCAATATGGCCAGTTTTGCCTCCAAGACCGGCACAGGCATCAAGAATCTTTTCACCTGGTTTGGGATCCAGGATTTGTGTAACCAGTTGCGCTGCCTCATCCTGGATTTGAAAAAAACCGGATTGAAAGGTTTTAAATTCATGAATGGGACAACTTGGGTTGGAAAATGAGATCCCCAATTGGCTGTGTTTTGTAAATTTAAGGTTTTGGGCATCAGATTCAAGCTTCGTTAAAAGGGTTTTCCGGTCAATTTTTAATAAATTGGTCCGGACCGTAATTGGCGGTGGTGTATTGATAATTTTTAAAAGCGATTCTGTCTGGTCAAGGCCATAGGCCTTAACCCATTTTTTTGCAAGCCATAACGGCAGTGAATGGCAGACAGACAAATATGTCACGAAATCTTTTTTGGGATCCGGCAAAGGGATATCAGCATAATTGGCACAGGCGTTTCGTAAAACTGCATTTACAAATCCGCCGCTTTTTTTATCACATCGTTTTTTAGCTATATTTACACTGGTGTTCACCGCAGCAGAGACTGGTATACGATCCATATAAATTGTTTGGAAAAGTCCGATTCGCAGCAGGTTTTTAATTTGGGGCGTAATTTTTTTAAAATCTGTTTTTGAAAATGCACGGATGTAAAAATCTAAAGTTTCCCTGTGCCGCAATACCCCGAAAACAATTGCATTGCAAAGACTCCTATCTCTTTTTGACAAAGAGGTAAGCACCTTGTCATTGGCATCAAGGCTTTGGTCGAGGGTCTGTTTCTTTTGTTGGCAAAGCAGTAGAATTTCAAGTGCTATATTGCGCGGATCTTTTGTCATCTAATAGTCAAATCGGGTTCCCGGCAAAAGATTGTGTCCCCTTAAAAAAGCATCAGCAAGGAGGCGTTTGCCTGAAGATCCCATAAGTTCCTTGATAATTACGCTCTTTTTACCGCATGATACATGGATACCTTCCTTATCACAGCAAAAAACCATTCCAGGTTCTTTACCAGTGGATTCTTCGGATTCAATGATCTTGAATATTTTAATATATCGATCATTAAGGCTTGAAAAGGCACCTGGCCATGGCGTCATGGCATTGATATGGGCGCAGATATTTTTATTTTCTAAAGACCAGTCAATCTTTCCGTCGCTTTTCTTAAGCATTTTTACATAGGTGGCTTTTTCATGATCCTGGGGAATGGGTTTGATACGATTCTCTTCTAATGCATCAATGGTTTCAAGGATCAGATCAGCACCGATCTGGGCCAGCCGGTCATGGAGATCCTGGGCTGTGTCATTCACAGAAATGGGTGTTTTGGATTTTAAAAGCATGTCTCCTGTATCCATCCCTGTATCCATAACCATTGTTGTTATGCCTGTATCCTTGTCCATATTCAGGATGGAGGCCTGAATGGGGGCAGCTCCCCTGTATTTGGGCAAAAGAGAACCATGAATATTAACAGGATACTTTTTAGGGATATCAAGGACTTCTAGGGAAAGGATCTGACCAAAAGCTACAACTACAAAATAATCCGGGTTACAATCAGCAAGCGTGGCCAAATCTTTTTGGGTATTGATTTTATCCGGTTGGAACAGGTCCAGTCCCAGTTCCAATGCAGCAGCTTTTACAGGTGAAACAGCAAGCTTTTTACCCCGGCCTTTGGGCCTGTCCGGCTGGGTGACAACAAGACTTATATGAAAATTTTTTCTGGCAGCAAGCGCTTTTAAGGCGGGTACGGCAAAATCCGGGGTGCCCATGAAAATGATTTTGGTCTTTGGCATTACTTTTCTTTGAGCTTCTTTTTAATTTTTTTCTTATATATAGCACGTTTTAAGGTACTGATCCTGTCGATAAATAAAACACCGTCCAAGTGGTCAATTTCGTGCTGCATAATCACGGCCAGAATATCTTCGGCATCAAATTCAAGTTTTTTGCCGTCAATATCCAGTGCCGTGACAGTCACATTCTTAAATCGTTTCACATCCGCACTATATTCGCTTACGCTCAAACAGGCTTCATCTTCAGAGACAATACTTCCTGACGAGGCTATGATTTTGGGATTGATCAATGCAGTGAATTCTTTTTTCTCTCCTTCATGCTCAGGATCAGGTGCATGAGGGTCATAAACAATGATCTTTTTATTAACACCTACCTGGGGGGCGGCGAGCCCGACTCCCGGCGCATCAAACATGGTCTCGCCCATGTCATTGATAAGGGCTTTTATCTTATCATCGATCTTTTCAACTTCTTTTGAGGGTTTTAAAAGTGATTTTTCCGGATATCTTAAAATGTCAAGAATTGCCATTATGCTATAATAGACCCTTTGCAGTTTTGATATCTTTATTAATCTGTTCGGCAAGTTCATCAATGCTGGAAAATTTCTTTTCATCCCTGAGGCGGGCCACCATATTTACCCTGATTCTGGAATCATAAAGATTGTCATCAAAATCAAGGATATGTACCTCAATGGTAAACATATCATCCCCAAAGGTCGGGCTGAACCCAATATTGGCAACACCGTTAAAGTTGCCTTTAATGGTTTCAACCGTAACCGCATAAACGCCTATTTTAGGACAAAGTTCATCGTGAAGTTTGATATTGGCAGTGGGAAACCCAAGCTGGCTGCCTCCTCGTTCGCGGCCTTTAATTACCTTGCCCCGTATCTGGTAATGCCTTCCTAAATATTTCCAGGCATGCTCTACCTTGCCATCCATGACAATTTCACGGATGCGGGTACTGGATATCCGTTCTTTTCCGGTTTCCGTATCATTAATCCAGGAAGAAACAATGGTTTCAAATCCCAATTTTGTACCTTTAGTTTCCAATAACTGCGTATTGCCCAGCCGATCCTTGCCAAATGAATAGTCCGCACCAATAATGATCGCTTTCATGCCGATTTTATTCACCAGAAGTTCTTCAATAAAATCATTGGCAGTAATGGCTGCAAATTCCATATCAAAAGGAATTATGATCAAAACATCAATGCCGGTTTGGTCTAGCAATTCAACTTTCTGGTCCCGGCGGGTAATCAAAGGTGGTGTGGAAATACCAAGCGCCCTCAAAGGGTGGGGCTGAAATGTAATGGCCACACTGGTGCCATCGATTTCATCCGCTTTTTCAATGACCTGGTGAAAGAGGGCCTGATGCCCTTTGTGCACCCCGTCAAAATTTCCTATAGTAACAACAGCGTTTTGAAACGGCTGTTTAATTTGCTTGAGATTCTCTATTATGTTCATCATTACCTTTACCAAATCCAAGATTCAACTTGACAAAATCCATAAACAAGAATATATATCCTACCTGCCGTTTTTAAGCAATCTTTATTTGATTCTCAAAAAGGCAGACCAAGTCGTATGATGCCGAAGTGGCGGAATTGGTAGACGCGCTAGTTTCAGGGACTAGTGGACGCACGTTCGTGGGAGTTCGAGTCTCCCCTTCGGCACCATTCAATGGCTGATTAAAACAAGCCGAAGTGGTGGAATTGGTAGACACGCTAGACTTAGGATCTAGTGCCGCGAGGCGTGGAGGTTCAAGTCCTCTCTTCGGTACCAATAAGTAACGGGAATCATTAGTGATTCCCGTTTTTGGTTTGTGTGAAGCGTGGTCCATTGGTGGACCAACTTATTTTCGGTTTGCGACCTTTTTAAAATTAATAATTTTACCTCTTTCTTTTGCCATTAAC
>JAAEMC010000933.1 GCA_024225895.1 Desulfobacteraceae bacterium
ATCTCCATGATCAGCCTTACGGCCAAATCCAAGGTTCCCCATTATGACATTAAATCAGTCCCCAAAGCCTCACAGGAATCCGGAAAGGCAAAAAAAGGCCGCCGGAAAGTCTTTTTGGCTACAGAAGGGGAAGGCCTTGAAATACCGGTTTATAACAGATCGCTTTTGACCAACGGCCACAGGCTTACAGGGCCGGGTCTGGTGGAATCGGAACAGACCAGTCTTTTGGTTCCAGCAGGTTGGCAGTTACAGGTGGATCAATACAACAATATGATTTTAGAGGAGGTATCTTAAGCCATGAAAATCCGAATCACTGAATACCTGGAAATCGATCTAACAGACGAAAATTGGGTTTGCCAGCGTTGCGGACAGGTCTTGATAGGTGCCCGTGAAAATTACAAAAAGGGTTGTCTGGTAGCAGAAAAACCCCTGGAGGAAATCCATCCGCCCATGGTTGAAGGCAAGGCCTACAGCTTTTGTCCGGATAAAGATTACTGCCGGCTCCTGGAATTTTACTGCCCCAAATGCGGCGTAATGATTGAAAATGAATATCTGCCGCCAGGGCACCCCATCACCCATGATATCCAGATCGACATGGATGCATTGAAAAAACAGCAGGGGGCATAAAATGACATCAGGCAGGGAGCTTTTCAAAGAATTCTTAGATCAGGCGTCACTGTCCAGGCCTTTTTTTCTGCCTTTTATCCAAGGGCTTTTGTCCCGGGTTGAAAATACACCCATGGAAACCATAACCGGCGATCCGCAGCTTTGGGCCAGCGGTCTTTCAAAAACAACCCAGTTGTTTGGTTTTGATGGAGTGGCAACCGGGTTGAATAAACATTTGACTGCCCAGGCATGCGGTTGCGAAATTTCATGGTCAGAAGACAGGCATAGGGCAGCAGCGCTTCAAGGAGAATTGAACGGAGCACCACAGCAAAGCCCTACTATGCAAATAGGTGTGGAGGTTGCTAAACGGCTCTTTGATGTCTGCAGGCAGAACCTGGGCTGTGCAGTGCTGCTTCCGGGTCCCTATACCCTGGCAGATCATATTTTCGGCAGCAACCCGGACAAGGAATATCTGGCCCGACTCAAACCCGTAATGGTGGAAATCACCGAGGCATTTTGCAAAACCGGTCCGGATCTTTTGATTTTTGCAGAGGGCAATCCATTGCCTTCTGCCAACATTAATGTCTCACACCGCCGGATGTTTAACACACTGAAAAATATTACATCATACTATGATATCCCGACAGGGCTTTTTATCGAAGGCTATCGGGCCGTGGATATCGAATCGGCGATCCTTTGTTCCGGCAGCTACGGGAACCACCAGGACATGGTGAGGTGGGAAACCGATGCCAGGGCATGTAATATTGTCTATGAAAAGGCAGGGGATACCAAATCCTGCACTATTGCGATTTTTTCCGTCTGATTACCGGCTTTTCAGGAGAACCGTCATCGTAACTATTCATCATCTATCCATTTTTATCGCTGATATGGACCAGGCCATCTACCTGTTTAAAGATATTTTGGGATTTGAGCTTCTGTGGCACATTCCAATAGCCAAAGGCAAGAAACTTTCCGCCCTGTTGGGAATCCGGAATATGGCTGCGGAACTGGCATACCTAAGCAGCAGGGAAAACAGCGTAGCCATTGAACTGGCCCAGCTGAAACATCCTGTTATGAATTCCTCAAATGCCTGTTTCGGTAATCTTGGGACAGCGGCGTTAAGCATTGCGGTCCAGGATCTGGAAATCCTTCATACCCGGCTCAGCAAAGAAGGCTTTTCTCCTATTACCCACTGCCTGGATTTAAAAACCCCGGAGGGCGACAACATAAGGGTTTTTTGTATTCGGATGGAAAATTGCCTGACCTTAGAGTTTATTGAGCAAGTTCACACCCCAGGTTCGAAAAATTAAACCGGGTAATATAAGTATATTTTTCAAGGCTATCTTGTAAATTTGCAGAACCGGCTTTTAAAAAAAATTTTCATGGAAAAGAGTTTAAAAAACTTATATTAAATTTATATTCAATAGTTACAATTAGTTAGTGCGGTCCGCCCTGGATACAGACTTTTCAACAATTTCAAGGAAATCTATTTTTCTTATTGGTTTGGTTATATAATCATCCATCCCAGCATCAAGACATTTTTTTTTGTATCCCTTAATGGCATGGGCTGTCATTGCAATAATAGGGATACGAATAGAAGAATGCTGTTCATTTTTAGCCCCACTACTTTTATTATTAGACAATTGTGACTCATACTCCCTTATTAAAAGGGTCGCTTCATATCCATCCATTTCCGGCATCTGTATGTCCATCAGGATTAAGTCAAAGTGTTTTTGCTTAAACATATCAACTGCCTGAACACCATTTTCGGCAAGAACCACCTGATAACCGACACTGGTTAAATATCTTATGACAATTTTCTGGTTGGTTGGATAATCTTCAACAAGCAAGATTCTGATGTTTTTTGCCTTATCTTCGGCTATGGTATGTCTTGTAACAAGTTCCTTTTTTTCATCAACTTTATTTTTTACCTTCCCGAGCACTTTAAGAATGACAGTTCTAAGTACTTCTTTTTTAACCGGTTTGAGTAAATAGCCATTGATTCCAATATCTTTGCAGAGAATACCATCACCTTGTTTTGGCATTGAGGTAAGCAAAATGATGGGAATCTTGGATAACTTATCAAATTCTTTGATTGTTTTTGCAAATTCAAATCCATCCATTCCTGACATTTTATAATTTACAATAACAACGTCAATTGAGCTGTTATTTTCCAGAAGGTCAAGCCCGTTCTGCGGGCTTTGAGCAGCAAAAGGAATACAGCCAAACGATCTTAAATATTGATCAAAAATATATCTATTGGTCTGATTTTCATCAATAACAAGAACCTTTAAACCATTAAGATCATATTCGGCTTTTTCTTTTGATTCATCCAGATGCTTCTGCTTGGCGAACGGCAAAGTAAACCAGAATGTGGATCCTTTATCCAGTTCACTCTCAAGGCCAATCTTTCCACCCATAAGCGCAACAAGCTGGCTAGATATGGTTGTACCGAGTCCTGTTCCTCCATATTTTCTAGTTGTGGAACCATCTGCCTGACTAAAGCTTTCAAATATTGTTTCCTGGTTTTCTTTAGCTATCCCAATGCCGGTGTCCCTTACTTGGAACCTTACTTCAACATTAGTTTTCGTTTCCTTTATCAATTCACCCTTAATAAAAATTTCTCCGCTATTGGTAAATTTTATTGCATTGCTTGCAAGATTAACTAAAATTTGTCGAAGCCGGCCGGGATCACCAATCAAATTTGCAGGCACTTCGGGTGATAGGAAAGAAATAAATTCAATCCCTTTATCATTGATTCCCACAGCCAGAGAGGAACAGGTCTGTTCGAAATTTTTCCTCAAATTAAACTCAATTTCTTCAATGGATAATTTGCCGGCTTCAATTTTTGAAAAATCAAGGATCTCGTTTATAATCTCCAATAATTGCCCAGCCTCAGTATCAATGGTTTTGAAAATTTCTTTCCGGTCATCATCTGTTTCATCTTCGAGGACCAGTTCAATCATGCCCATGATCCCGTTAATGGGCGTTCTTATTTCATGACTCATATTGGCTAAGAATTCAATTTTGGCCTGGGCCGCCGCTTTTGCCTGTACCATTGCTTTATTCAGCATTTTTTCAATTTCAATACGCTCATTAATTTCATCGGTCAGTTCTCTGGTTCGGTCGGCAACCAGTTTTTCAAGCTTATCCTTTACTATTCTATTGGCGTCTTTAACAGCCTTTTTGCTCATCTTAAGTCTCCGAGCATATTGGTGACTGCTGAATGCCACTAGCATGGTATACGCCATCAAAAAAGCCATACTGGCAAAAGAAGTTAAAAGGCTTGCATCATGAGGAGAAAACTTTAGGCCATAGATTGCCCATTCTGCAATGAAGCCACCGATGTAAAAAGGAATTGTTTTCACAAACAGCCTCAATCCGCCGGTTGCAATTACATTATTAAAGGAACCGACAACAAAGGTCATTGAAGGCCAGAGAGAAAAATTACACACAGATATAAAAAAAGTAGTAAGAAATGCTTCCATCTGTTGATGGAAGCATTCTATTTTTACCGGGTCTTTGCTCTTAATGCCTATAAAATAAGCAATGTGGGGCCATATAATTGCCAGAAAAAAAACAAAAACCCAGAATGGCCATTCTTTTTTCCCCCAAAGATGAAACACAACAATCAAACCAAATAAAAACAACC
>JAAEMC010000934.1 GCA_024225895.1 Desulfobacteraceae bacterium
CACCACTAAGACAACCATTCACCGCAGACATGATCACTTCAGGGGTTTATGTAGTGCACGGCCCCATCGCAAGTCCAAACCCTGAGAATCAAGGTTTTATAAATAATGGCTGAATGAAAACTCAAGATTTTGCCAAGTACAAGGCGGCCAGTAGAATTTTAACCAGAGGAACACATTGACTATTTTAAGGATTAAATTTTAACTGCCAATACAGCAATTGAGAAAATAGGGGGTTTTCGTTCAGTTAATAAATATGTTAATAACATGGCTTCAAAGAATAATAGAATCAGGACTGATAGATATGCTTTTAATTTTCCCTCCCGTAGCCAAACCCTGTGAGCCGCCGGCAGGTGTTGCATTATTATCTGCTGCTCTAAAAGAGAGGGGATTAGAAGCACATCCTTATGATGCCAATATTGACGGATTGTTATATCTTATCAACTCTGTAAAAATTGCCAAGGATTCCTGGTCCAGGAGGGCGTTAAAAAACAGGGAGCAAATTTTATCAGACATTTGCGGCACATCCCTTTATCAGAACATGGACAGGTACCGGCAGCGAATATTTGATTTAAATAAGCTCTTGTCTGTTGCAGTAGATGCCGGCCGATTTCGAATTACCCTGTCAGATTATACAGATAAAATGCTTTTGGCCGTAAATTCCAAAGATCTCTTAAAAAGTGCGAAAGCCTTTGACCAGAATCCTTTTTTTCCATTTTTCGAAGAGAAGATTAAACCTAAAATCAGCGCCAGTAAAGCAGACTACGTCGGCATTTCCCTGTGTTACCTGAACCAGGCTCTGGTGGCTTTTGCCCTGGCAGGATGGATCAAACATAATTTTCCTAAGAAAAAACTGGTTATGGGAGGCGGCCTGGTCTCTTCATGGATGAGTCGGCCCGAATTTAATAATCCTTTTAAAACGCTTATAGATGTTATGGTAAAAGGGGAGGGCGAAGGCCAGCTTTTAGAGATTCTCAAAGAAAAAAAACCAGACAAAAAACATTTTATTCCAGATTATGATTTTGTAAAATGGGAACAATACCTTTCTCCGGGAAAGGTGTTGCCAGTCAGGACCGCCATTGGCTGTTA
>JAAEMC010000935.1 GCA_024225895.1 Desulfobacteraceae bacterium
AAAATCAAAAAAAAATCGCACTGGATATTTTGAAGGCAAAATGCGGGATATATGCCAATGGTTGTATCAAACGGGGGAAAATAAAGGAGGGTGAAAAATATCGGCAGATAATGGAAAATATATCAGGATAACTCTTGAATACTCATTTCATAATAATTTTGGCCGTCTTCGTGAATAATATGTTCTACTATCTTGCAATGGGCCGCATCTTCCCTGATCATCAGTGAATCATGAGTGCCCTGGATTAATGTGTCCTGGGTGATTTTTTTGAACACATTGACTTTGGCAACCGGCTTGTCCTTTTTTTCCCAATCCAGCAACTGCTTCTTCTCTGTTTTAGCGGTCTTGTTTTTCTTTTCCAATATATCTATCTGATTTTGAAAACTCTCTATATCATTGGCCAGACTATCCTGCTGAGAAAATATCAAGTTTAATTCTTGTTCAGCGTCAGCCACCTTTTTTTCTAGATCCTCTATCTTTTGAGATATTTTCTGCTTGCCGGCTACATCATTTTCTTTTTCCAGCGCCGGTAATTGATCCTTAAGATCTTTCATTTCAAGCTGGGCTCGGTCTTGAATGTGGGCAAATTCGGTGATTTTCTGGTATGAGGCTTTGTCTTCTTCTTCTTTCTTCTCTTTTTCTTCTTTTAAAAGTTTAATTCTTTTAGTGTTTTCCTCCAGGGCGACATCGATTTCTTTTTTTAAGATAATAACATGTTCATCCACTCCAACCTTCAGTTTGGCCGGTTTTGAGGAATTTGTTCCTATGTTGCCAGCTTCAATTCCGAGCTTGGCCGCAATTTTGGATGCTATGATATGGCCGGTGGTATTGATAAAGGTACCGCTTAAAATGATGGTGGAATCAATGACTTCTTTCGATATCGTGGCATCTCCAAACCCCATGATTTTGGAATTGTGGATATATTTTGCCCTTATATTCCCCTGGACCCTGATTTTTGAATCCGATATGCCCACAGAGACATTCAGATCTCCAGTCAGGTTGATGACGGCCCCCTCTACCTGGGTGGCAGTCAGGTTAATGCCTTTGACCTCAAATCCTTCCTTGACCGTTCCCTTGACAAAAATATTTCCATTAAAATCAATATTACCGGTTTCAAAATCAACATCTCCGTTGATTAAAAAATCCGGGTTGACAGTTATATTACCCATGGCATCCACATGGGGTTGACCATCCAAGTCGGACGTGATTTTCAATTCGCTTTCTGAAAGTTCGACTCCGTTGCCGGCAACAAAGACAGGGTCCACCACATTCTGTACCGGGATGGAGATGCCAGAAACGCTTAAACCTGCTTTTCCCTCTTTGCTGGGGGTTTTTTCTGCGAGAAGTTCGCCTTTACGGACATAGGGGATATCGCCCCTGTCTCTGAAATCAATGCTGCCGTCTTCCCTGAGCTTGCCGGGATTGGTATATTCGGTTTCAAAATAATAAGAGACTTGCCCGTTTTCCCCATCAATTGGGTCTACTCCCGTGGCAATGCATAAAGGTTTGTCCTCCAATGTTGCTTCATCAACCCATTTTTCCAGCACGGCATCATCTTCAATTCCAAAAGTAATCAATTTTTTTCTAAAATAATGCAATAGGCTATCAAGATCAAAGACTGTATCTTCATCAGGGGCCTTAATCTTTTTTATATGGGCACGCACATAATCTTTTGAAATGGTCAGTTGGATAAATTCATCCAGAGGATCTTCGTTTTCATCAAAGTCAAAATCAAACATATCGTCTTCAGATTGTTCGGCTTGTTGTTCTTCAACCTTATCCGAACCTAAATATTCTTTAAAGGCAATAGCCTGTATGCTCTCTAAAAGGGAGGTGTCTTCAAAGGCTTCTTCATCTTTCTCAAGGATTTCTTTTATTTCAATTTTAATGGGCGCTAGGCCGTTTTTTGAAGCCACATTATTAAAAAAGGTTTTGATTCTCTGAAAGAGGCTGGAAAATTCTTCAAAATAAAGATCAGCCCTGGGTATAACTTTTTTTTGTTCCAGCATTTTTGCAAGGGAAAAATCTTGGTCAATTTTATCTTCTTCAAGATTTTCTTTAGTATGGGATGCCAGCTTTTCCATTTTTAACTTTTTTTCTTCAATGTGTTTTTTGTAAGCAGCGTCTTTTTTCTTAAGATTTTGTGCAACTTTGAACATCTGCTTGTTCTGATGGACCATCACCTGTTGAAGATGCTGACGCTTTATGGCCTGTACAAATTGCCTGTAACAGTACTTTGCCCGGTCCTGAAGGTCCTCATCCTTGAAAGGATAGGCGATGCAGGCATTGATTTGAGCTTTGTTAATGGCACTGATCAGGGTGCCTGGGTCATCTGTCGGGACCAGCATCATTCGCTGGGTAAAAGGCGATATTTTTTTGCCGGCCTTTAAAATATCATCCCCATCCATCTCCGGAAGCTTATATGAGCAGATAAAAAGAGCAAAAGGGGAGTGTTTTTCTTTTTGCAAACTTGTAAGAGCTTTTTTGTAATCTGTTTCACAGTTTGTTTCCCAGCCGGCTTGGCTCAAGACCTTGTCTGTCTGTTCGCGAATATCTTCGTTTTTTTCCAGGATAAGGGCTTTGGGTTTCTTTTTTTGGGTCATGATGCATCACCTGAGGATATTTGAGGCATTTTGAATTCATTATTTTTAGCTAAATGATTAAATTTTTGGTGGAGGTCTTTTATCACATGGGAAAATAAGATGTTAATTTTCTCCTGGTTAAAACTATCCTCTTCTTTAATGTAAGTTTCAATTCGGTCCATGATTGCCTCTAAATCATTTTTTGTCCCGCTATCTGCTTCTTTTATCTTTTTTTCTAGTTGGGTGATTTCCTTATCCAGATCCTGGATAGCCTTGGTGTGGCCTTTAGCCGTAGCCATGAGTTCGCAATTCAGATCATAAAGCTTTTTATTCTGTTTTTGGGAAAGATGTGAAAGTTTTTCATTTTCATGGTGTACTTCATAGCATTTCAGTGCATTCTTGATAAATGGTATTAGCTCTTTCTGATCACAGGGTTTTGAGATATAGCGCTGGACAGCTCCCTGGTTCACCGAATTGAGAATAGTTTCCATTTCCGAATAGGCGGTCATAAGAAAACGTATGGTATCCGGCGAAATTTGTTTGGCATAGTTTAAGAATTCAGTACCATCCATACCCCCCATGCGTTGATCGCATATGATCAGGGAGAAAGGTTTTTTGGCAGTTTTAATTTCCTTTAACGCTTTTTCTCCGTTTTCAGCAACAATATATTCTGCCTGCAGGGTCTGGACGATGTGACCAAGAACCTTTCCTATCTGCTCTTCATCATCGACGATAAGGATTTTGTGAATGTGTTCTGATTCCATTTATCCCCTTTTTGGCAGGGCCAAAGGCAGGTGATTAGTTGTGATCTGTTAAAGCTGAATGAGTAAATTGTATCTGTTTTCTACGGTATTGTCCGGGCAACGTTACTTACATCTTAAAAGCTTGTTCATTGACCAATGGGTACAGTTTAATTCATCATAACTTGCCTGAAAAACAAAATCAACTCCAAAAGGGCTGCCCTCCAAGGTAAACGCATGTAACACTGGCATGAAT
>JAAEMC010000936.1 GCA_024225895.1 Desulfobacteraceae bacterium
TGAACGCCGCAAAAGACAATATATTTTACATGTTTATCCCTGGCTGCCCTTTGGGAAAGGCCAAAGGAATCCCCCCGGTGATTTCCCAGATCAACAATCTCTTTTCGCTGGTAATGATGGGTGAGAATGACCAGCTCATTTCCCAGCCTGTTTTTGATCTCAACGATCCTGTCCATTATTTTTTTATCATCATTGGTAAGTGTCATATTTGTTCCTTTCCCAACAATACCATGCCGTAAGTGGCAAAAAGATTGGGTAAATAATTTACCATATTGCCGTCCTGGTTATTGTTTTTTGTATTGATGGCTGCTTTTTTAAGGATTTTAAATCCCATGCTGTTTGCAAAATTTCCAAAATCATTAAAGCTTAGAACCCGTATGTTTGGGGTGTTATACCATTCATAGGGCAGTTCTTTTGTGACCGGTGCCCGCCCCTTTAACAAAAGTTGTAAGCGTACTTTATAATGACCGAAATTAGGAAAGCTGACAACGCCTTTTTTTGCCACCCGCATCATGGATTGAATCAGCCGGGAAGGTTCATATACCTGCTGAAGAGTCTGTGAGCAGATTGCATAATCAAAGGCATCATCAGGGTAGTCTTCTACTTCCTCGTTAATATCTCCCTGGAGCACGGAGAGCCCTTTTTCAATGCAGGCGGCTACCTTGGATTCCTTAATTTCGATACCCCTTTCGGTTACATTTTTTTCTTTTTTTAAATAATAGAGCAACTCCCCTTCACCGCATCCAAGGCCCAGTATCCTTGAGCCTGGTTCGATCCAGGAGGCGATGATTTTCAAATCATACCGCAGGTTATTATTGTCCATGGCATGCTCCCTTTAAAAATCCTTTGACCAGGCTGCTGAACCTTGGGTTGGGCAAAAGGAACGCATCATGGCCCCATTGGGCATCAATTTCGCAGAAGCTGACATCCAGGTCGTTCTTTTTCATGGCTTTTACCATTTCCTTTGACTGGTAGGTCGGGTAGAGCCAGTCCGAGGTAAAGGAGACAACAAGGAATTTTGTATTTGCTTTTGTAAATGCTTTTACCAGGGAACCTTTGCCGTAATCCCGGGCCAGGTCAAAATAATCGGCAGCCTTGGTGATGTACAAAAAAGAATTGGCATCAAAACGTTCAATGAATTTATTACCCTGGTATTGCAGGTAGCTTTCCACTTGAAATTCTGCGCCGAATTCAAAGCTTAATGCACTTCTGTTCTGAAGTTTTCTGCCGAATTTAAGACGCATGGCTTCATCGGACAAATAGGTGATATGGCCGATCATGCGGGCAATGGCAAGGCCCATGTCAGGCTTTTCTTTGCCATAATAATGGCCCTGGTTCCAGTTGGGGTCCGCCATAATGGCTTGTCTTGCCACTTCATTAAAGGCAATGGCAAGAGCCGAGTGGCGGGTGGTGGTGGCAATGGGAATGGCACTGGCAATCATTTCAGGGTATCGCACACACCACTCTAAAACCTGCATACCTCCGACTGAGCCGCCAATGGCGCAAAGAATTTTTTCAATACCAAGATGATCCATAAGCGCTTTTTGACATTGCACCATGTCTCCGATGGTGATCATGGGAAAATCTGTGGCAAAGGCTTTATCCGTATCCGGGTCCACAGAGGATGGTCCTGTGGATCCCATGCAGGAACCAAGTATATTGGAACAGATGATATAGTACCGGTCTGTATCCATGGCCTTTCCCGGCCCTACCATGATATCCCACCAGCCGGGTTTTGGATCTTGGGCATGGTAATATCCCGCCACATGAGCGTCTCCGGAAAGAGCGTGGAGAACAAGGATCACATTGCTTTTGTCCTGGTTAAGCGTTCCGCAGGTTTCATAGCAAACAGTTACAGGACCGATGCTGGATCCGCTTTCAAGAGGAAGCAGGTCAGGTGGCTGGGCAAAGGTAAAATATTGTTTTTCTATAATACCGACAGTTGCACCGGAAGGATCGTGGTCTATATATTCACTCATGTCAATATTCCTGTATCATGCTTGCTCCAGTGCCTGAGAAAGATCACTGCAGATATCATCTATGTGTTCAATCCCCACGGAAAAGCGTATCAAATGCGGGTCGGCAAGTTCTTTTTTCAGATCATCGGGAAAAGAGACATACTGGGTAGAATAGGGATGAATAATCAATGATTTGCAATCCCCGAGGTTGGCCAGGTTGAGTATCAATTTCAGGTGGTTAATGAATTTGAAACAGCTATCCTGGTCTTTTAACCCAAAGGTGAGCATGGCTCCGAATCCCTTGTTTTTGAATTGAGAAAGCGCAATATCATGGCATTGATGATCTTCAAATCCTATGAAATTTACCCATTTTACCTTGGGATGGTTTTTAAGAAAACGGGCTGCCTGTATGGTGTTTTCCATATGCCGTTCCATTCGAAGTCCCAAGGTATCCAGTCCCAATGCAGTTAAAAATGAATGCATGGGCGAAGGTGTTGTCCCGAATTGTACATGGGTTTCTTTCCACAATCTGTGCAAAAATGCCAGGTTTCCTTTTTGCTGGACAAAGGGTTCAAAATCAGCAAATTTTTTTGAATCCCAGTTAAAATTGCCTGCATCCACTACAACGCCGCCAATGGCTGCGCCATGTCCGGACAGATATTTGGTGGTGGAATGCATGACAATATCAGCCCCTGATTCCATGGGGCGAAAAAGCCAGGGAGATGCCAGTGTGTTGTCCACTAAAAGCGGAATACCGTTATTATGGGCAATGCCGGCAATGGTTTTGATATCGGCAACTTCCATACCCGGATTGGTAATGGTTTCCACATAGACAAACCGGGTTTTATCAGTGATAGCCTTTTGGATGGCTTCAGGGTTCAGAGGGTCTACCAGATGCACGGTAATATTGTATTTTTTAAATATACTTGTAAACAAAAGGTAAGAGGACATGAAAAGAGACCGGCTGGCCACAAATTCATCCCCTGCCCTAAGCAGTGTCATACAAGCATTATTAATGGCTGCCATGCCCGAGCCGGTTACGACCGCTTTTGTCCCGGATTCCAGGTTGGCCAGCTTTTCTTCCAGGAACCGGTTGGTGGGGTTGCTCAATCGCATGTAAATGTGATCGCTGGTCTGTCCGGCAAAGGTTTGGCTTAAACTTTCGGCCGTCTCATGGCGTTGGGCAGCGCTTTGAAAAATCGGAGGAAGGGTGGAGCCCTCAAAGGAATGGTCTTTTATTCCCTCATGGATGGCCCGGGTCTCAAAACGATAATTACGATTTTTATCCATTTGGTTCACCTTTTAAAATATCCATGGTTTTTTTGGAAAAAATATAAGTATCACCATGTGGTATATGTTTGTCAATAAAATTGTTAAATTCTCTGTCAGAATAGTTAAAAAAAGCGTATACTTATACCAGACGGCATGAATATATTCCGTTAAAATAGAATCGAGATATCTTGTGCCGTTTGACTTAAATATTCGGATTTATGAGCCATTTGGTTATTCGGGAATTTTTTTTTGGCAATCGCTATAAAGCAATAGATTAGTGATTTCCTTTTGAGTTCTTCATAAGAGCGGCACTGGGTTCTCCGATATCATAGGGCATGGCTTTTCTCCTTATTGAATGATCTGTTCGAAATCACTTGTTCAAAACCAAATTCCAACTGTCCCAAATAATATGATTGACCTTTTAATAAAGGTGAGAGGAGGTTGAAATGCAGATCGAAAAAATACTCAATCCAGTGGATGGTTCAAACCATTCCCTTCATGCATGCCAATATGCCATGGAGCTTGCAAAAACATTTAATGCACAGATTATTCTGTTGCATTGCCACAGAAGCTTTCCGGTGAAACTTCGGGAAGACTATTTCCAGGATGCCGTCAACCTAATACAAAAGGAGTCTGCAACATTGGTAAAACCCTTTGAAGACATCCTGGTGCATGGCCATGTCGACTATGATGTAAGACTTTTACAAGGCCGGGCCAGTGACATGATCTGCGAGGTTGCCCGGATTGAAAATGCAGATGTCATTATCATGGGATCAAGGGGAGTTACGGATCTGAAAGGATTCCTCCTCGGTAGCGTTGCTCACAAAGTGCTTCATAAGTCCCAATGCCCGGTATTTATCATTAAATGAAACCGGACTTCATCTTGATCTGACAAGGGGAAATAGTGTAGAGTAAACACTTGGGTTTGAAATTCAAGAAAAATCAGCTCTTCAATTTGCTGATTTACATCACCTACAGTACTCGAAATTTTATATCGGATTAAATATTATATTTAACGGACAGGGAGGAAATATGTTCACGCTTCGCAGAAAACAGATGCTGGGGTTTTTAATCATTGCAGCCATTACAGCCATCGTTGGGTTGAGCGGCTATTTGGGTATGAAAAAAATGGAAGCAAAATTCAGGGTGGTGATTGAATCTACCCCGTTAATTGACTCCTCCATAAATATGAAATTGATGGTCAGCAACGACCTGATATCAGTCATGCAGTTGATGGCTGCAGAAAGTATGGAGGACCTGGATGCCTTGTTCAAAGCCCATGAAGAGAATTTGAAGCAATTTACTATTTATCAAAATGCTATTTTACAAGGGGCGAAGCTTAAAACCGGTACCATCTACCAAGCCAAGGATGAAAACTTACGAAAAATAGTACAGGATGCAGCAAATTTTAATGAAAAAAAACTGCAGCCCAATTTTGCCATTATTTATGAACAGATGGAAAAACAGGTTAAAACAGGATTATTTGATTTTGTCATCATGGATACAATAGATGATGAAACCATCGAAATCGCCAAACAATTGGACAAGCAGCTTGATGCGGTTATAGAATTGTCACATTCCATTATTTTGAATGCAGAAATAGATGCTCAAAAATCAAAATCCCTTGTTACTATGATAACATGGGGGGCAACGACCCTGGGGATTATAGCAGCCATTGTGCTGGGATTTTTAATTTCAGGCTTCATCTCAAAACCGGTTATCCGGGCAGCAGATTTTATCCAGACCATTGCAGACGGTGATTTTACCCAGAACCTTGAAATCAAGCAAAAAGATGAAATCGGCAGTATGGTGGACCATATGAATACCATGGTTGAAAAGTTGGGAGGGGTTTTTCAGAACATTACAGATGGTGTGACAACGCTGAATACCACCTCGTCAGAGCTTTCAGATGTCTCTGATGAGTTGCATAAAAGCGCCAGGCACATGTCGGGAAAATCAGGGTCTGTTGCTGATTCCGCAGATGCCATGAGCCAGACTATCTCTTCTATTGCCACAACGGTTGAAGAATCCTCCGCCAACCTTGATACGGTCTCTGTCGCCATGGAGCAATTGAATTCAGTTGTCAATGAGATCGCTAAAAATACCGGTGATGCAAGGTCCATTACAAAAAGTGCGGTTGAAAAGGCCCAGGGAGCTTCTGTCAAGGTCGATGAGTTGGGCAAGGATGCCAATGAAGTAGGCCAGGTGACGGAGGTGATCAGCGAAATATCCGGCCAGACAAATCTTCTTGCGCTAAATGCCACTATTGAGGCTGCCCGGGCCGGTGAGGCCGGAAAAGGATTTGCCGTTGTGGCCAATGAGATTAAGGACCTGGCGCAACAAACTGCAGAGGCTGCAGCCAATATAAAAAGCAAAATTGATAAAATTCAAAGTTCCACACAAGGTACTGTAACCCAGATCGGTCATATCTCCAATGTAATTAACGAGGTGGATGACATTGTTTCTTCCATTTCAGGTGCTGTTGAAGAACAATCCATCACCACCCAGGAAATCTCATCCAATATTGCCCAGGCAGCTGAAGGCATCCATGACGCCAGCCGGAATATTGTCGAGGCCTCGGCATCATCCAACGAAATTGCAAAAGATATTTCAACGGTGAATACGGATGCAGACGGAGTTAACAAAAGTAGTGAAAAAGTAAATTCAAATGTGGCCAACCTTAAGGATTTTGCCATGCAGTTAAAGGAGGTGGTCGGCAGTTTCAAGGTTTGACCCTGATCCACCATCAAGGCGCCA
>JAAEMC010000937.1 GCA_024225895.1 Desulfobacteraceae bacterium
ATTTACAATACCATATTCCCTGGCTTTGTCAGCCGGGATATTCTTTCCTGTATAGAGCAGTTCTTTGGCCAGATTGGGGCCTACAAGGCGGGCAAGCCTTTGAGTTCCGCCAAATCCCGGGATCAGGCCCAGTGTTATTTCAGGCAAACCAAAAATAGCTTTTTCAGATGCATAAATAAAGTCGCATGCCATTGCCGCCTCTGATCCTCCGCCAAGGGCATACCCGTTGACCGCAGCAATGGCGGGAATGGGCAGGTCCTCGATTTTGGAAAAAACCTTCTGGCCTTTTCTTGAAAAATATTTGCCCTGCAAGGGATTCATACTGGACAGCTCAACAATGTCTGCGCCTGCAACAAATGCTTTGTCACCGGTTCCTGTAAGAATCAACACCCGGATATCCTGGTTATCCAAAATTTGATCAAGGGCGGTATCTACTTCATCAAAGGTGGCCTTATTGAGTGCATTCAGTGCCTTTGGCCGATTGAATGACAGGGTGGCGATATGATTTTCAATTTCAAAAATAATGTTTTCAAAAGACATGAACTTTCTCCTTTATGTGTGGTTATAATTGTTTTGGATTTGTTGCATTTACATATGATTCAATACCATCGGCAATGGCACTACACAAGGCTGCCCGGTATTTTGGACTCATTAAGCGCTTACACTCTGTGGGATTGCTGAGAAAGGAACTTTCAATAAGGATTGACGGCATCCGGGCGCCGAGCAGTACATAAAAAGGAGCTTGTTTTACCCCATGATTGCTCACCTTGGAATATTTTTTTCTTAAGCCCTTGACCATTGCATTGTGAACATCGTTTGCAAGCCTTGTGGATTCTTCAATTTTTGCATGCTTCATCAAGTCGCTTAGTATATATTCCAGATCCGATATATTCTTTTTCGATGTGGCATTTTCCCTGGCTGCAACGGCAATCGCTTTTTCATCGGTTGCCAGGTTCAAAATATAGGTTTCAATACCGGAAAGTTTTCTGTTTTTAGCTGCATTACAATGAAGAGAGATAAAAAGATCCGCTCTTTTGGTGTTTGCGATGGCGGTCCGTTCTTCCAAGGTTAAGTATCTATCTGATGAACGAGTGAGTTCCACCGTACATTTGAGCCGGTCCCTTAAAGTGGTTGCCAGTTTTTTCCCTAAGTCTAAGACAATATCTTTTTCCCAGATATTTTTAAAATAACCGGGTGCACCAGGGTCCCTACCCCCGTGGCCGGGGTCAATAACAATTTTTTGAACCCCTAGTGCCAATTGCCGGGCTATGTCAGAGGATTTGAGGTTGTCCGTCGTGATCCGGGTAGTTTTTTGGGGTGTTCCATCGCTTTTTTTTACAGCAACAGAAGGTTGCGAATAGGGCTTTTTACCATTGGCGCCTTTGGCCCATACATCAATTACAATCCGAAAAGGATCTTTTAATGAAAAAATCTTATAGTTATCAAAGGATTTAATATCTACAACTACCCGGACCGTATGGGGGGTATATTGTCCTGCCCTTGCCCTTTCTAACAGATTGTCATTTATGAGAGTGTGTTCTGCAACATTCTTTGCCAGCCTGGAGTTCTCAATATCCACATACAAGCGCTTAAACGTTACATTAATAGTTGGGTCCTTTTTTAAAAGTCTGTGGGTATATTGGCGCTCACCATCTGCATTAACAACAATACGTGTGTATTCCGGATTGGACCAGAATCGAAGGTCGGTGACAAGCGTATCCCCGGCAGGTAGCAAGTTGGGCGGATCAGGCCGGACAGGGTCTGGTTTTTTTGCTACAGGAGTAATGATAGTTTTTTTGGGCGGTCGCACAACTTTTTTTTCATAATCCTTGAGGCTGCCCTTTTTTGTTAAATATTTTTTTGCTTTTTTATGGGGAATAGACCTTGTGTATTGATCCGGTTTTACAGCAAGAGATTTGAGCAAGTTCCGTGCACGGCTGTTGTAAGCACTGGATGGGTACTTTTTAATAATACGCTTGAGCAGGTCAATGGCTTCAATTTTATGACTTCTGTTATAGGATCTCTTATGGAGTTTAAGGTATAGTTCAGAAGCTTTATACATGCCGGCAGGGGCCCAGGCGCTTTCCGGATGAATGCGGTAGATGGTCTCATACCTTGAGATACAATTGATCCACTCAGATGCCAGACGTTGCTTTTTGACAGAATTATTAAGTTTTTTATAGCAGGAGTCGGCGGTCAGGTATTTTTGTTTTGCCGTACTGGCATTGAGGTCAGAAGGAAGGGTGAAAACACTCAGAAAAGCAATATGGAACACAATGGCGAAAGCTATGGGGAATTTGATTTTGTTCATGGGCTATTGAAGCACTTTTTGTTTGATTTCATTTAACAAATTAAGAGCCTCCAAGGGTGTAATGCTTGAAATATCGATCTTTTCAAGCATGGTTTTAATCTGTTTTTCTGTTGTGTCAAATAACTCAAGCTGGTTGGTATCCGTTATTTTCTTTTTTCTGCCTCTTTTTTTCTTTTTAGGTGCCGGGACAGGGGCCATCGCATTGTTATTATTTGCTTTTTCAATGCCTGAAAGTATGTGCTTTGCTTTTTTAATTACCGGGCCGGGTACACCGGCAAGTCTTGCTACTTGTATTCCATAGCTTTTATTGGTTCCCCCTTTAATAAGCTGGCGCAAAAAAACTATATTATCATTAAATTCTTTAACTGCAATATTAAAGTTTTTAATCCTGGGTTTGAGTTCTTCTAATTTTGTTAATTCATGATAGTGGGTTGCAAAAAGAGTCTTGACTCCTTTGCCATTATAATCATGGAGATGTTCCGCCACTGCCCATGCAATACTCATCCCGTCATATGTGCTGGTTCCTCTTCCGATTTCATCTAAGATTACAAGGCTGTTTTTTGTGGCATTATTGACAATATTTGCGGTTTCCTCCATTTCTACCATAAAAGTACTCTGGCCGCTGGAAAGGTTGTCCAATGCACCCACCCGCGTAAAAATACGGTCTATCAGACACAAGGATGCTGACTGGCAAGGGACAAAAGACCCCATCTGGGCCATGAGAACCGTTAATGCAACCTGGCGTAATACAGTTGATTTGCCTGCCATATTGGGTCCGGTAATCAACAGAAGCTGATGTTCGGTATTATCCATGAACACTGAATTGGGTACATACCGCTCTCCCACAATTAGTTTTTCCACCACAGGATGCCTGCCATCTTCGATGGCAATGGTATCGGTATTATTGATTACAGGCTTTGTATATCCGTTTTCCCGGGCTGCCAGTGCAAGTCCCTGCAGGCAATCAATCCTTGCGATAAAACCGGCCAGCTTTAATATGAGTTCCGCCTTTGCAACAACTTTATTCCGGA
>JAAEMC010000938.1 GCA_024225895.1 Desulfobacteraceae bacterium
AAAGTTTAGATGCTGGGGCTGACAATTACCCTTTATCTGCTCATTTTAATCAATAACTATTTTAGTGGCTGAAACAACAGGAAAATGGTAATGACGTACCCAAAAAAAGTGCCTTCCGGTATCAAAGGACTGGACCGGATGCTCAACAGCCTTTTTATAGACGATAATGTGGTCTGGCACGAAGAATCCGGCAGCCTGGCATCCCAATTTTGCATGAAATTTATCAAGGAATCCCAAACACAAAATAAACCCTTTCCTTTGTATATGTTTCAATCCTGAAAGCCACATAAAGCCGCAAATTGCCCAATGGTTGCACCCTCTTTTGTACATGAAAAATTCTTGAATATTTTATGTGTTCCAGAAAAATTATTGGAGTCTGGGGTTTTTAATCTGTGCCGGACAAACATGCCGTAATCGCCTGAAAATAAACATAATTTATGAGTGTTGAAATTTTTTATTCAATAGAGTATTTATTATATTATATAAACTCGATCAAAACACCCTTGAATAGTCTAATTTTGGAATGCCACGGATTAGGCGAATACAAATATTTATTAGCCCAAAACCATTAACGCGGATACTCAAAATATGCATTTTTCAAGCCTTGTTGGATTAATTAACAATGCAGCTCTCCTGCTGGCGCTTGGTTTGATATATGATATAATAGAAGACAGCCCGCAAGTTAGAAGCAAATCAGTTCAGCAGATAGTTACAGGAATTGCCCTCGGTATCATTGGTATAGCCATAATGCTGAATCCCTGGGAATTTATGCCCGGGGTTGTGTTTGACACACGCTCGGTGCTTTTAGGCATATCAGGACTCTTTTTCGGGACTGTTCCCACACTTATAGCGGTATTGATGACCGGCGGCTACCGGCTGTACTTAGGCGGCACAGGTGCGTGTACCGGTGTGGCCGTTATCGTGACATCAGGCTGCATAGGCCTGGTCTGGCGGCATCTGCGCCCTGATAAAGAATTCAACATATCTGTGCGGGAATTATATTTTTTCGGTATTGCTGTCCATGTTGCCATGCTGCTTTGGATGTTTTCGCTGCCCTGGCAGATTGCAAAGGGGGTGCTTTCCAGAATAAGTTTGCCGGTCTTGTTTATATTTCCGTTAACCACAGCCCTGCTGGGCTGGCTGATGACAAGTCGCAGTGCCCGCAAACGCTCAAAAGAAGCTTTGAATCAAAGCGAAGAACGATTCCAAATGGCGATGGAGGCCAGCAAGGACGGCATCTGGGACTGGGACATTGAAACAGGAGAAGTATACTATAGTCCGGGATATTCCGCTATGCTCGGTTACAATTCCACCGAAGTTCCCTCTCATATCAATTCCTGGCAGGACCTCATCCATCCTGAAGACAGGGATAAGGCGTTGCTAACGAACATGGATTGTATTGAAAACCGCTGCGCAGATTTTCAAGTCGAGTTCCGAATGCACTCCAAAAACGGACAATGGCGCTGGATCTTAGGACAAGGCCGAGCCGTTGAGAGAGATATTAATGGAAAGGCTGTCCGAATGGTGGGAACTCATACGGATATCACAAGCCGCAAGCAGGTGGAAGAAGCGCTCCGGAAGAGTGAAAAAGAGCTCGCCATCAAGAACAAAGTCGCAGACATCTTCCTTACCACGCCCAATGATAATATGTACGCAGAGGTTCTGAAAGTTGTTTTAGAAACCATGGAAAGCCCTTATGGGACATTTGCCTATATCAACGAGGATGGAGACAGGGTTGTCCCCTCCATGACCAGAGAAATCTCGAGTGAGTGCGAAATGCCTGACAAAGGAATCTTTTTCCCCCGTGAAACATGGGGTAACACCTTATGGGGAAGATGTCTTGTCGAAAAGAAAAGCTTTTCATCAAATGGCCCTTTTTCCTTTCCAGAAGGCCATGTGCCAATAGCCAGGGCCCTGGCTACGCCAATAGTTCACAAGGATAAAGCCATTGGTAATTTAATGATCGGTGACAAACAAACTGATTATACTGAACAAGACATCGCTTTACTGGAAACAATTGCAAACCACATTGCACCTATTCTGTATTCCAGATTGCTAAATGAACAATATGAAAAAGAAAAAAAAGTAATGGAGCAAAAGCTGATTCAAATACAAAAAATTGAATCAATCGGAACCCTTGCGGGAGGAATTGCCCATGATTTCAATAATATTTTGTTCCCGATCGTGGGTATGTCTGAATTGCTTTTAGAAGATCTGCCCGAGGGCAGCCCAGAGCATGAAAACACCCAGGAAATATTACTGGCAGGAATAAGAGGCAGTGAACTGGTTAAACAGATATTATCTTTCAGCCGTCAACATGATCATAAATTGAGTCCCATAAGAATTCAAAAAACACTTGAAGAAGTTATTAAGTTAAGCCGGTCAACGATCCCGAGTAATATAAAGATTCGTGAAAACATTCAACAAAACTGCAGGTTGGTTCTGGCAGACCCTATTCAGGCACACCAGATTGCAATGAACCTTATTACCAATGCTTTTCATGCTGTCGAAGAAAAAAATGGTGTAATAGATATAGAGCTTAAGGAAATAACCTTAAAAAAGGATGATCTGCCGGACAGCTTACTAACACCGGGACAATATATCAGGCTGTCAGTGTCTGATAATGGAATTGGAATGGAGCCAGGCACGATTAACAAACTCTTTGAACCATACTTTACCACTAAAGAAAAAGGGAAAGGGACAGGGCTTGGCCTTGCTGTAGTCTACGGAATAGTAAAAGAATTTAGAGGAGATATTAAAGTATACAGCGAGGTTGGAAAAGGATCTACTTTTAACATTTTTTTACCAATCATGGAAAAAACTTCAGAAATAGCAGCTGGTGACCATGTGCCCAAGATAGAGACTGGAATCGAAACAATACTATTGGTTGATGATGAAGAGTCTGTTGTAAAGCTTGAAGGCCAAATACTTTCACGCCTCGGTTATCAGGTTACACAAAGCACAAAAAGTACTGAAGCCTTAAATCTGTTTAAAACCGGCCCTGAAGATTTTGACTTGGTTATTACGGACATGACCATGCCGGATTTAACCGGGGACCAGCTTGCAAAAGAAATTTTATTAATAAAACCGGA
>JAAEMC010000939.1 GCA_024225895.1 Desulfobacteraceae bacterium
CATAGGTTCCGACAAGTTCTGCCGTTTCAATTATATGGTTTTTCATGGCCGCTTCCAGTTGGTCTTTTGTCGGCTGCTGCAATCCCTGTATTACTATATCCAGGGTATAGAGCTTGTGAAAATAGCGGTGGCGCCCCATTGGCGGGCACGGGCCGCCGTAACCGGTTTTATTCCAGTCACTTAATCCTTCAAGGGTGCCGTCCGGCAATTGGGAAATATCCTCTGCAAGGCCTTTGGTATCCTTTGGTATGTTAAGCAATACCCAATGGACCCAGATCCGTTTGGGTGCATCCGGACTGGGGACATCTGGGTCATGGATGATGAGTGCAAGACTTTTGGTCTTTTCGGGAATCCCACTCCATGATAAAGAAGGCGAAATATCTTTTCCCTGACACGTATAGATGGCCGGGATGGGTTCTTTGTTTGCAAATGCATCCGATGTCAATACCAGTGTCATTTTTCCTCCTTTGGTTTTATCGTTCGGTTTTGATTTGATTGTAGAGTTTCTCTAAATCCTCTGGAATCTCTTTTTGATTCTCTCTGTGCCGAACGGTGACGGCATCAAATTCACACTTATTGGCACAAACGCCGCAGCCAATACACCACTCAAGGTCTACAACAGCGATATCATCTTTAATTTCAATAGCTGCCACCGGGCAGATATCCACACATTCGCCGCAGCCGGTACAATTATCCAAATCGGTCTGCCGTAAATAATAAACAGCCATGAGTTCATCTCTGGCAATTTTTCTGCGGCGGATAGAGCCGACATTCCAGCATGCACATCCGCAGCAGTTGCAATTATGTTTTACTTTTCCTGCTATATTGTCCACAAAATGAACCAATCCGATATCTGCTGAATGTTTAACGATTTTTTTGGCTTCTTTTCGGGTGATCTTTCTGCCCAGTCCCTGATTAATAAGATAATCAGCCATTTCGTCAAATTTAAGGCAGACTTCCAGCGGGTGTTCACACTCCCGGCCCCATAGCCCTGCCTGGACACGGCAGGGACAATGGGCAACTGCAAAGGTTGTTGCATTATCCAATACCATATCCATCATATCATGGGGTAACACAGCCTGTTGATCCGGCAGGATGGATTTATGGATGGGAATATACCGATAGGGCTTTGTTTTTTTGCCGCCAAAGGATTTTTTTGTGACATCACGGTTGAAATATTTAACCACCAGCTTCGTCATTTTTTCTTTAAAAGGGGATTTTTTTCCGTCCCAGAAATAGGATTGAGGAAAACCAAACCCGGGATGGTGCAAAGCATATCCCTTTTGACCATCTTCTGATGTTCCTGCAAAGATAAGGTGCCGTGAGACAAGGTCTTC
>JAAEMC010000940.1 GCA_024225895.1 Desulfobacteraceae bacterium
AAAAGGCCGTCAATTATTATGGAAACAGCGTTTATTCTTGGGGTTCTTTATTGTTCCCGCTCATTCCCATATAAATGGCTGCGATCACCACAATCACCCCACCCCAGCCTGTCAGCCCAGTAGGCCGGTCAAAAAAGAGGACATCCCAGACAAAGGACAGCGAAGGTTGCAGCAACAGGATCAGCCCTGCATGAGAAGCCCTGACAAGGGGCAGTGCATTGGAAATCATTACCCAGGCAATGCCCTGGTTCAACACACCCAGAACCAATAAAGATACAAACGTTGTCATATCGGGGATGGCAAAAGACTGGCCGGAAAAAAAGACCCTTGCGCCCAGAATAATGCAGGAAGATACAGAGGCAAGCATCAGATAATAAAATAAGGAAAAATCATTCTTGTCTGCCTGAAGTTTTCTTAACAACAACAGGAAACCGCTATAGAATCCTGCCGTGGCAAGGCCCAGCCAGATGCCCTTGATATAATCCGGGCTCAACTGGCTTATGTCCATGCCTATCACCAAAAAAAGCCCGAAAAATGCCAATGGCACTGCCATGACAAATACAAGACGGATTCGTTCTTTAAACACGAGGAACCCCACAATGGAAAGCACAAAGACCTGAAAGTTGCCAAGAATCGTGGCAAGACCCGGACCAATATACTGGATACTCCAATGCCAGGCAAAAAGATCTAATGCAAAGAGCAGCCCGCACACTACACCCAGGATATTCTTTTGAATCCCCTTGTTCTTAAATTCTTTTTTCATAAAACTGCCGGCAATAAGAAAAAGACTGCCGAAAAAAACCCTGTAAAAAGCGGACACTGTAGGCGGCACATTGGACAGCTTTACAAATACACTTGAAAAACTGATAATAAACGCACCCGCTAAAAGGATGAGGACAGGGTTTTTATTATTAGCCAGCATGGGATATTTTCTCCTAAGATAAAAAAGCAAATTATTCCCAATTGCCTTGATAGTCAAGCGAAAAGATTTGATTTGTCCTGTGAAAAAGATTAATTAAAAACAAGCAAATAAATTAAAAAGGACTTAAAAAAATGCTCAAGCAGCTCATTGAAAATAAAAAAGAACTTCATTCAAGGGATATCCGCTTAAAAACTTTTGCCCACAAAGAAAACCAGATCATTGTGGAAGGGGTTTTAAAAGATATGCGAAATATCAAAATATACCAGATGTCTGGTGAAGAAAAAACGCCTGGAATTGTTCACCACATGGCAATCCAACTTCTCATCCAGGGAGATCCCCTGGTGATAAAGGATGCAGAAGCGCAGATGCTGAAAGTACCGGAAAAAGAATGCAGGCAAACCCTGGATACCATTGAAAAAATAAAGGGGATTCAAATCAAATCCGGCTTAACCCAAAAGATTCATAATATCATGGGGGGTAAAAGGGGCTGTACCCATCTGCATCAGCTTTTAACCGCCATGATCCAGGAAATCGTGCAAGGTTGGCTGTCCCATAAAAGAAAAGAAAGATCTCCTGTACCAACCAGCCTTAAAAATTTTAAGGATAAGGCCTTTCTTGTTGATTCATGCCGGATGTGGACCCCTGACGGACCAAGGATGCTGAAATTGAAAGCT
>JAAEMC010000941.1 GCA_024225895.1 Desulfobacteraceae bacterium
ACCCAAAATAAAAAAAAACCTTTTGTGATCCTGAAAAGTGCCGCTACTTTAGACGGCCATATTGCCACAGCCTCAGGGGATTCCAAATGGATTACCAATGAAAAATCCCGGGCATTTGCCCATAAAATTCGGCATGAAGTAGATGCCATTCTGGTAGGTTCCGGTACCTTGTCTGCGGATGACCCGTCTCTTACAGCCAGAATAGATAATTTTGAAGCAAAAGATCCGGTTCGCGTCATTTTAGACACCCGTCTTTCCATTAAGGAGGATGCCACGGTACTGAACCTGAAATCCAAAGCAAAAACTATTCTTGTATCCGGGGTTGATGCGAATTATGAAAAGAAAGAAAGATTACAAGATTTGGGTGCGCAGGTTTTGCAGGTAAGAGAGACAGATCAAGGGCTTGATTTACAGGAACTTATGCTTAAATTAGGAGAGATCGGAATTTTGAGTGTGCTCATTGAGGGCGGCTCCAAGGTTTCAGGATCGGCATTACAACTGGGTATAGTAAATAAAGTGTTATTTTTCATAGCTCCCAAAATGCTGGGAGGTAATGATGGTATCCCGGTTTATAAAGGGAAAGGCCCCCAATTGATGAAGGATTGTTTTCATCTTAACAATATTGAGGTCAAAATGTTTGACCAGGATATTTTGGTACAGGGCTATTTAAAATAAAGGACTCGATTTGTTTACAGGCATCATTGAAAGTTTCGGCATCATCAAACGCATGGAAGAGACTGGCGAGGGAAAAGTTTTAACCATCGGATGCGATCTGGACCTTGGCCAGACAAAGATAGGGGATTCCATCGCCGTAAATGGTGCTTGTCTGACAGCCGTCAGCCTGGGAAAACAGTCCTTTAAGGTGGATATGGCACCTGAAACCGTAAACAGAACCACATTCAAGTATCTGGTTAATGGATCACGGGTTAACATTGAAAGGGCCATGAAATTGTCCGATCGTATCGACGGGCACCTGGTCTCCGGTCACATAGACGGCACTGGTGTTATTACCAATATCCAAAAAAAAAGTAATGCCGTGATCATCACGGTCCGGGTCGCTTTTGACCTGGCCTCTGATATTATTGACAAACGCTCTGTTGCCATTGACGGTATCTGCGTGACCATCAACCGGTGCACTGATAG
>JAAEMC010000942.1 GCA_024225895.1 Desulfobacteraceae bacterium
AATGACAAGATCAATGGTTTTCTTATTGAAATCCGCAAAATCCTCATGGATTTTTGAAAGGTTTTCCGCCTCAAGCTGTTCATGAATTACAAATTCAATCTCTCTTCGATCGGAAATAACTTGTGCCATTTTTTATATCCTCCAAAAGTTTATGTTGGCTTAACCTTAAATTTTATTCTTATGGCCTGGCATTTTGTCTAATGAATTTCTGCTCATTCTTTTATAACCGCTCTATGATAGGTTTTTGCCAGTGTCTCTTTTTGCTTGTTCATGCCATATTATGAATAAAAATAAAATGTTAGGCCCTTCAATAAAAATGAAATATTCAGTTTGTCTCTTAAAAAAAATCATGTTTACAAAAATGAATACTCATTCATTACATTAAATAGGGTTTGTGTCAACGTTTATTTTACAAAAAAAGAATAATTATATATGGTTGGACATGGAAAAAATACTTATCAGTGCCTGTCTTGCCGGTGACCTGGTGAGATATGACAACCAGCGAAAACCCTTGGATCCAACTGTGTTAGAGCAATTGGAAGCCAACGCCCTTTTAGTAAAAGCCTGTCCGGAAGTGGCAGGTGGATTGCCTGTGCCAAGGCCTCCGGCTGAGATTGTGAACGGTTCTGGTGAGGATGTGCTCAACGGAGGGGCCCGTATCTTGAATGCTCTTGGCGAAGATGTCACCCAGGCCTTTAAAAAAGGAGCTGAACGCATCCTCAATATTATTCATAAATATGGTATCAAATACGCCCTTTTAAAAGAAAAAAGCCCATCCTGCGGCAGTCATTTTATATATAGCGGTACATTTGAAAAGAAATTGATTTCAGGCAGGGGTATTACAACTGCATTGTTGGCCTCAAACAATGTTAGTATTTTTTCGGAAAACGAGATTGAAGACCTTTTTATATTGCTAAATCGTAATTCTGATAGGGGAAAACTGCTAAAAAGCTCAAAATAGGATGTGATTTCATTTTTAAAATATTTCTTGACCATATGTGAGATTTTTGATAGGTCCAATCTATTCAAAATCGACTGTTTTTTAGGGTATATTGGAGTGGGTTTGGACAATGTTGCTCCAATATCTGTTTTTAACCTAATTATAATGGAGGATAGGATGAAAAAAATTATTTTAATTGCAGTTAGTATTTTTATAGCATTGTCTTTCACCTTTACAGCAGGTGCAAAGACATTTAAGGTTGGACTTGATGCGGATCCCGTATCCCTTGATATCCAGGTTCAGCTTTCCGGTGGGATACTTCAGCTTTCACATTGGACGCATGATCCTTTAGTACGCTGGACACAGGATCTTACTTTTGAGCCCCGCCTGGCAACCAAATGGGAAAGACTTGATGACCTCACCATGCGTTTTTATTTAAGGAAAGACGTGAAATTTCACAGCGGAAATCCCTTTACCGCCAAAGATGTCAAATGGTCTTTTGACCGCATGGCCAAATCCATTGACTTTAAAGGTCTTTTAACCCCGTTTGACGGATGCTATGTTGTGGATGACTACACAGTAGACATCAAGACCAAAGCGCCCTACGCCCTTTTACTCAATATGGCCACCTACTTTTTTCCCATGGATTCGGTTTTCTTTACTGGAACCGATGAAAACGGCCAGCCAAAAGATCTTTGCCTGAAAATCGGCCCGTCTTTTGCCAGGGATAACTCCTCGGGAACAGGCCCTTTTAAAGTGGTCAGCCGTGAACAAACTGTGAAACTTGAAATGGAACGCAACGCAGATTACTGGGATAAAAATTGCCCGGGGAATGTGACAAAATTTATCCTGATGCCGATTAAAGATAATGCAACCAGGGTTGCAGCCCTTCTTTCCGGTGATGTCGATTTTATCTCTCCGGTACCTCCCCAGGATTTCGCAAGAATTCAAAAAGATGATAAAACAAAACTGGTTACCATTTCCGGCGGCCGCATCATTACTTTCCAGATGAACCAGAATAGAGTTGAGGCGTTCAAGGATGTACGTGTCCGCCAGGCCGTTGTTCATGCAGTCAACAATATTGGTATTGTGAAAAAAATCATGAAAGGCACTGCCACTGTTGCAGGGCAGCAGGGTCCCAAAGGGTATCAAGGCTACAAAGAGACCCTGAAACCCAGATATGACCTCAAGAAAGCCAAGGCATTAATGAAAGAAGCCGGATATGAAAACGGTTTTGAAATTACCATGATGGCACCCAATAACCGGTATGTAAATGATGCCAAGATTGCTGAAGCCACTGCCCAGATGCTGGGTAAAATCGGTATTAAGGTTAATCTTAAAACCATGCCCAAGGCCCAGTACTGGAATGAATTTGATGCCAGGGCGGCTGATATGATGATGATCGGATGGCATGCAGATACAGAAGATTCCGGTAACTTTACTGAATTCTTAATGATGTGCCCGGATGCAGAAACCGGGTATGGCCAGTTCAACGGCAGTGAGTACTGCAATAAAAAAGTTGATGAGCTTACCCTTGGTGCACAGACTGAAACTGATCTTGCCAAAAGAGCAAAAATGCTCCAGGAAATTGAACAGATCCTATATGATGAAGCGTCGTTCGTCCCCTACCACTGGCAGAACCACTCCTATGCAGCTAAAAAGAATGCAAGAGTGAAACCCATTATCAATGCGATGAACTTCCCCTATATCGGAGACCTGGTCCTCGAATAACCCATTGATGTTGTTATAAATCTAGCCGGAAATCTTCTCCCTCAGGGGGTGCAAGGTTTCCGGCTGATCTACATTTAGACAAGGCAAAAAATTCATGTTTGCATTTATAGTACGAAGATTACTCCAGGCTGTCCTGGTGATGCTGGTGCTTGCCCTTATCGGATTTACCATTAAAAATCAGTTTGGAGATCCGGTTCGTGACCTTGTTGGTGAAAGGGTAGGCGCTGCTCAGAGAGCTGAAATTGCAGAAAAAATGGGGCTCAATGATCCCTTTTGGGTTCAATATGCCCGGTTTGTAAAGAATGCCATTACCAAAGGGGATTTGGGTATCTCTTTTCAATATAATACACCGGCCACTCTGGTGATCCTTAAGCACGCACCAGCTACCCTTGAACTTTTAATTGGAATGGCATTGATCGTTATTGTGGTATCACTGCCCTTGGGTGTTTATTGCGCACTAAAACCCAAGAGTTTTTTGTCGCGGTTCACCATGAGTTTTTCAACCCTCGGGGTTTCTTTCCCGGTCTTTGTCACAGCCATTTTGCTGATCTTTCTTTTTGCTGTGAAAATGAACGTGCTTCCGTCCTTTGGGAGGGGGGAAACCATTGATCTTTTTGGAAACGGGTATTGGAAAACCGGTTTTTTAACCATAGACGGTTTGAAACATTTGATTTTACCCTGCATATCTCTTGCACCACTTCTGTTGTCTGTTTTTATTTATCTCATCCGTTCGGTAAGGATAGAAGTGCGGGAGACCGAGTATATGAAATACGCCTTAGATAAAGGAGTGTCCAGAAACCGGG
>JAAEMC010000943.1 GCA_024225895.1 Desulfobacteraceae bacterium
ATAACATGACAAAACGAAAAGATAAAAAACAACGTCATTGTCTCTTTGACCGGTTTGATTTTTTATATGCGAGTGTATCTATTATCATAACTGGTCTGACTGCAAATAACTTTTGTAAGCCAGATCAATAGGTCCCGGGAAATTAGGCTGCGTCAATATAGATGTTTGGGGGAAGTTGCTGTTAATTATCAATCTTAAATCAAGCCCTTTTTCCGGTCCATCGGTTTTAAGCCATTTTTGGTGTCTTTTGTAATTATCTGAAACGATATCTTCCTGACTGATGTTAACAGCGTATTCAAGGCAGATGGCCATCATGGAAAGATCACCTTTGAATGCGGCAATGCACGCCAGATAATTGAAAACATACCCCATGAGCGGATATCCTTTTTGAATCGCCTCTTTGACATGGTATTCTGCTTCATCCGGCAGACCCTCGCGAAGGTAGGCTCCAGCCAGGTCCATGTGGGCGGAATGCAGTCCTTTCACTCTATTTAATATCTCTTGATATTCATCAATACTATAATATGTCATGTCCCGGGTTTGGGTATAACAATCCACCCACAATTTTATGTTTTCGGCGGTTGATTCAGATACATAATCGGACATTCCGTAATCAAATAAAGAATAATCTTTTTTATAGAAGATGTTGTCTGAGGCATTTGTGGTTTCTTTAAATATCTTAAATTCATCGGTTCCGGGATATACCTGCAGATAACTGAATATAATCTCATTGGGACAGGCCGTCTGGACTAATTTTACGCTTTCCTCGAAGGTCTCAATGGTTTCACCACGGTTTCCCGCGATCATGTAAAATCGAACCTGCAGTCCGAATTTTCGTGACATTTTACAGGCTTCGATCACTTTTTGAGGGACAATTTTTTTCTTTATATTTTTAAGAATTTCCATGGAGCCGGATTCCACACCCAGACTGATCCTGTGGCAACCGGCCATTCGCATGGCACTCAGAATCTGCTCGTCCAATACATCCACACGGGTATCACAACTCCATATGAAATGAATGCCCCTTTCAATGATGCCGTTGCAGATGGTCAAAACCCTTTTCTTGGATGCTGTAAATGTCTCGTCCTTAATTGCCAGGGATGTCATCCCTCTGTGGATAACAAGCTCTTCTAAAAGATCAAGGACATATTCATTGGAGTTCATGCTCACTTTGGAGCCCCACATGGAGTGACTGCCGCAAAAAGTACAGTGGTACGGGCATCCTCGGGATGTGAGGATAAAATTTAAATCAAAATACTCATGGGGGGATGCTATATCGTCGATTTTCTTTATGCGATTGCGTTGCTCTCCGAACCTGATATCGTTACCATCACCCCTCCATGCCGTTCCCGGCAAGCCCTGGATTGGTTTGGCCATCTCCATATGCGTGATGATGTCCATAAACGTTTGTTCACCTTCGCCCAGAACCAGGGTGTCAACGGATTTAAAATGCATCAGGGTTGCTTTGGGAAGCGCTGTGGGATGTGGACCGCCCAACACGATGCGGGACTGGGGATGATGCGTTTTTATTAGATCTGAAATGGCCTTTACGCCTCTCAAATTGTAAGTTTGGCATGTTATACCGACCAGATCCACTTGTATGAAAGAGATGAGCTTCTCCACATCAGACCAGGAAAAATTCGTCAGGTTCAAGACAAGAACCTCACGTCCGCTTTTCAAAATCTGGGATGCAACTGATAGCAATCCATATGATGCCATTTTGGCGTCTGCATTTATATCCTGATGCGTGTCCTGGGTTGGCGGGCCACCTAGTTCAGGAGGGAACTTGTTCTGGCCGCGCTGTGCAATCTTCCAGACCGGGGGCTGAATCAACACAATACGAAGGCGGTTGGTCTCTTTATCCATATCTTTTTTTACAGAAAATAGTTTCAGATTTTCTCTGATATTATATTTTTGTACAGGTCTCTTCTTAAGTGATTTGTAATGGTTTTCATACAGCGATTTAATCCATGTATCTTCTTCCCGAACCGGGCTGGAGAGATTTTTAAGGCCTTTAGTACCGATATCAGTCTTCAATACCTGCGGTGCAATGAGCACCTCATCTACACAGACACCATTATTAAGATCCTGACCCAATTCAATCAATTCTTTTGGAAAATCAGTTTTAAGCAGGAGGCCTCTATGGCAGGCAGAGAACGCTTTCTCCTTTAGACCCATCCTGGTATATGTATTGCCTAAATTGAAATACAGGTCAACAGAATCCAGTTCGTTGCCAATTGTATTGTTTTCCTTGGCAGATATGGCTTTTTCAAAATAGTTTACAGCTTCATCCAATTGGCCTTCTTTCAAGAATGCTACGCCCAGATTGTTGAGGGCTTCATCAGAATCCGGACGTATCTGTAGAACCTTTTTATAGCAGTCCATGGCTGTTTTGGTTTTCCCGGTTTTCATGTATGTTTTACCAAGATTGTAGAGAGCCTCGAAAAAGTTTGGCTGAATGGCCAGAGCCTTGTTAAAGTAAGAAATGGCATCATCAAATCTTTTTAATTTTTTTAACACTATTCCCATTCCGTTAAAGGCATCGACAAAGTTGGGAGTGATGGACAATGCCTTTTTGTAGTAGGCCAGGGCGGTTTCCAGCTCTCCTTTTTTTTCCAGCGCATTTCCCAGGTTGCTGTAAGCTTCGACATATTCCGGATGTATGGCCAGTGCTTGTCTATAATTGACTATAGCTTTGTCAAAATGCGCCAATCTCATGAATACATTGCCAATATTCAAGAATGCCCGGACATCTTTAGGATTTATCTGAAGCACTTTCTTATAACTTTCGACAGCCTCAACTGGACGGCCCAGCTTTTCAAAAATGATACCAAGGTCCATATGTGCATTGGCACATTCTGGCTGTATTGACACGGCTTTGCGAATTAGTTTTACTGCCGTGTCATTTTCCCCGACCTGATAGGAGACAACACCAAGCAGATGGTTGGCTTCAACATTATCCGGGTCCTTTTCAAGGATAATTTGATATAAGCTTTTTGCAGAAGACAAATCTCCTGATCTAAGATGAGTTAAGGCCTGCAACAATAATTCCTTGGTGGATGTTCTGATCAAATGGTTTTTTCCAGGTGCGTATGAACCAGTAGTGATTTTATTTTTGGCTGTTGTCTCTGTTTTTTTCAAGGGCATTACATTACGGAGTCCTTAATTTTTAATAATTGTCAAATACAGCGTATTTATCATCATAATCAGTCTGGCTGTATTTAATCTTCATGGGGAAGCTCAATGGCTTCCGGGAAAAACAGCTGACGAATGATATCTGTTTGAGGGAAGTTGCTGTTAATGATCAATTTTCAAATTCAGCCCTTAAGGATAGGAACTTGCTTTTTGTTAACCAAACCATAAAAACACTCCAAAATCCAAAATATTACCTTCAACCTGATACAGGAACAACTTGTTGTTCCTGTATCAGGTCAACCCAAATGGAGGCAAGAACAAATTCAAGTTTTGAAAAATTATTTTGCCGGTTTTCATAAAAAAATTGAAAACCATTAAATTTGAACTGAGTTTGAGCATAGTTCACCGGTGATTCTTCAACTCAATTTGAAAAATATCAAGTCTAATAGTCAATAACCGGAATTTGAGACTCTGAATAGTCGTATACCAATTCAGGGATATAGGACTGTGTTTGTGATGGTGGATCATGGTTGCGGATATCCCAAAGTTCCAGATAACGTAATATTTTTTTTAATGATATCCAACTGATGATTTTCATGGTGCCCTGGCATTTTGCCAGAGCAAGGGATCAACTTCATACACTTTCTGGATTAAACGCGCCCGGTTCTGCCGGAATTCTCTATCGGACATCTCATTTGGTACAACAGCCGGGATGGTATCATCAATATTCGTCTTTAACACCTTCTTTTACCGGTCTAATTCCCTTTTGACTGCCATTCCGACAATTTCCGCAGTATAGGGTTTTTGGATGTATTCAGCAACTCCCATGGACTTAAGTTCCCTTACCCTGTCGTTTTCAGCAAACCCGCTTGCAATAACAATTTTCTGGCCCGGGTGATCCTTTATTATTCCTTTATAGGTATCAAGCCCATCCATACCAGGCTCCATGATCATATCCAGGACCACCAGATCAATATTACTATCTTTTAAAAATGCAATTGCCGCTTCTCCACTTGAAACGCTTGAAACTAAGTAACCGATTTTGGTCAACAGGCTCGTTGCTATCATCCTTTGCTCTTCCACATCATCTACCACCAGGATGGATTCATTGTTACCCATATAATTTTGTCGGGTCAGGATGGCCTTTTCATCTTGAATTTTTTGCCCGGTCACCGGAAAATAAAGTGAAATAATAGTCCCCTCCCCCGGGGAACTCTGGATATCTAAATAACCGTTGTGGTCTTTAACGATTCCCCAAACAAGCGGCATTCCAAGCCCTGTACCACTTCTCCCCATAATTTTTTTGGTGTAGAACGGTTCAAAAATCCGTTCCCGGTCTTCCTGGGAAATACCAATGCCTGAATCGGAAACTGTCAAAACTGCATATTCACCAGGCTTGATTTTTTCATAGGAGTCTTTTGGGCTATCAAGATGCTGGATAAAGGTCTTAATATGAACTGTACCCCCTTCTGGCATGGCTTCTGCTGCATTATTAACCAGGTTAACAAGAGATTTCCCGATTTGAACACTGTTTCCCATAATATTTGATATAGCCTGTAAAAGATCAGCCTTTACAACAACATTGTCATGTATGGAATTTAGTTCAACAAGCTCTGGGCTTACCAGGTAATCACGAACAACGGCATTGATTTTAACCACTTCCGGATTTGATACACCCCTCCTGGTAATGGCCAGTAAATCCTGAACAACTGCGACTGCCCGCTGGCCTGATTTCTGTATAATATTGATGGATTTTCTCATTGGATCTTTTTTGTCAAGGTCCATTAACATGATTTCAGGATAGGTGATGATACCCGAAAGGATATTATTAAGGTCATGGGCCACCCCACCGGCAAGCAGCCCAAGCGCCTCCATTTTTTTCCCCCGGGCAAGCTTTTCTTCCAGATCAGTTTTCTGGGCCTGGATGGTTTTCAGTTTAGAAATATCCTGGGCCAGCATAACGATTCCTGAAATTTTCCCATATTCATCAAATATATGTGAGTTGGAAAAGAGCACGGGAATTTTTATCCCGTCTTTTTTCAGATACTCTCTTTCTTCAGTGGAGCAAAGAATCATATTCCTTGCAGCTCTATCCGGCTCATGTCCAAGAAGTTCAGTAGGC
>JAAEMC010000944.1 GCA_024225895.1 Desulfobacteraceae bacterium
AAAGCCAGAAGATTGGTCTGTTCGGAAATTTCATTGATGGAATCTGTAAACGCATCAATTTCCTTGGCGTCAATTCCCAGCTGGTTTATTTTATTTGCCGCACTTTCAATTTTAGAACCGGTGTCGGCACTCATGGCCCTTGCGGAGTCAGCGCTTTTGGCGATTTCATTGACCGTTGCCGTCATTTCCTCGGTGGATGAAGCCACGATACCGAGGTTATCAGTGGCTGTCCCCATAATCCGGGAAATGGAAGAAAGATTGTTGCTCATCTCATTGGTAGACCCTGTAACGGCATCTGTAACCTGTAACATATTGGCTGAGTTATCAAGGATCTGCCCGGACTGCACCTCAGTGACATTGGTAGATTGGGACAATACTACAGAACTCTTGGAAATATCGGAAATCATAATCTGGAGCTTTTCTACGAAGATATTGAACCATCGGGACAACTCCCCGATTTCGTCTCTGGATTTTATTTTCAGGCGTTTGGTGAGATCCCCTTCCCCTTCTGCCACATCCTTGAGGCTGGCAGTGACGTTCAGAATGGATTTCACCATGGTCCCGGAAAAGAAAAACGCCATGGGAATTATCAGAACAATACAGCAAAGATAGATAACCACCAGGGTATACAGCACCTGCAGCGTATTGTCTACCACTGTTTTGGTTGAACTCAAAACCGCCACAGCACCGGCATACGAATCCCGTGAATATACAGGTAAAAGCCCCTGGATATAATCTTTTTTTCCGATTTCCACCACATCCAGCACCGCTTTCTGTTCTTCAAGGCGCCATCCTTTTTCCGGCTCCTGATCCAGTTTCTTGGTTTCAATCTTTTTATATGATTTCAAAGCCCCGACAGATAACATATCGCCAATGAAAACATTGACATCCATACCGGTCAGCTCAGCCATCCGGGCCACAAATTTTTTATCCAGATTTTTATAAATCACGACCAGCCCGACCTGTTGGCCTTCCATTTTATCCGTCTTTTTATTGTAATCTTCAGCCATTACCGGTACTGCAAGTGAGATGGCAAGATTACCGGCCGCTTTTTCAAGGGCCTTGGCCGCCCCCTTTTCAACAATCTTTTTATCATTGACATCAAACCCGAGATCCTCAATGGATTCACTGGTAGACCATTTACTTTTCTTTAAATCCTCATTTTCATTGAGATACACATAATTAAAAGCCTTTTTGGGATACTTGTAATAGTATCCGACCATCCTTTTGCCATCCTTTTGCTGTTCCGAAAAAACCACCAGTTCTCCTGAAGAGTCATATATGGCCATTCTGGCGATATCATTGGCCGAGGAAGTTCCGAACAGTGCATTGGCAAGCTCAAGAAACGAGGTTTCTGTCATGCTGAGGTCAAACTTTTCTTTGAATTCCACAATAAATTTCGTATTTTCTCCAACTTTAAACACCCCATCCATCTGATTCACTTTCCGCTGCAGATCATTCTGGATTTCAGAAATCTTGTTTTTAATGTTGTTGACGGCAACTACAAGACTGGTATTTGTAGACATTACATTCTGCTGATATATCACATAGGAAACAACGGCTGAAGATACGATCATGACAATGGCAACCACCAGGACAATGACGCTTAAAATTTTCTGTTTCAATCTAAAGGAAAAAAATTTCATGGCTCACCTTCACTTTAAAATTACCAATAATCGGATTCCTTCCTACTCCACAGGATATACAACAAACCGGGATAAGAGGTACCCTATAGAATAAACTTAATGCTCAAAAATCAGTTTTTACACTCTCTTTTAAAATGGTTTAACCATTAGCGCACTTGCTTTGTCTTGTCAATACCTTTATCTTCTGCCCGAACTTGGTGCACAGACCGGTAGTTTCAGGAAATAGGGCGGTTAAGGGGATATTTCTTTTGAAATTATGTCCGGAATATGCAATTGATACTTTCATTTTAATTTCAAACCCTGCTTTAAGGAGACCTGCTTTAATGGAAAGCTGCTTTGACGAACTGATTGACCGTAAAAACACCTCATCCATGAAATGGGAAAAATATGAAGGTACGGATATCATCCCCATGTGGGTGGCGGATATGGATTTTAAAACCCCGCCTGCTGTATTGGAGGCACTTCAAAATGCTATTGACCACGGTATTTTCGGATACACCAATGTCCCTGAAGAACTCAACAACATCATGATAGACAGATTAATGAAGCTGTATGGCTGGAAGGTCAAAAAAGAATGGATTATCTGGATTCCCGGTGTTGTCACAGGCATTAACCGGGTATGCAGCATATTTGGCAAGAAAGATAAGAATATTGTGACCACTGTCCCGATTTACCCGCCATTTTTGGAAGTACCACAAAATAGCAGGCAAAATTTTGTCACTGTTCCTATGAAAATACAAAATCACCGGATGACGTTTGATTTTGAAAAACTGGAACAGGCCCTTTCCAAAAATGCCTCTGTGTTTATCTTGTGCAACCCGTATAATCCGGGAGGATCAGTCTTTACTAAAGAAGAACTGGCACGCCTTGTAGAGTTATGTTCCAAATATAAGGTATTGATCTGCTCTGATGAAATACACAGCGATTTTGTACTGGACAGCGATAAAAAACATATACCCACAGCCATACTTTCAAGAGAAGCTGCAGCCAATTCCATTACCTTGATGGCTCCAAGCAAAACATATAATATCCCGGGTTTAGGCTGTTCTTTTGCAGTGGTCAGCAACTCATCTTTAAGAGAACAATTTGAATTTTCCCTCAAAGGACACGTTCCCAGCGTAAATATGCTGGGATTCTATGCCGCGCAGGCGGCTTTTTCTCAATGTGACCAGTGGCTTTCCCAAATGATCGCCTACCTGAAAGAAAACCGGGATCTTGTTATTGAAAGAGTCAACAAAATGAAAGGATGCAGCGTCAATCCCATCGAAGCCACCTTTCTTGCCTGGATCGATGTAAGGGAAACAGGGTTAAATGATCCTGTTAAATTTTTTGAAGATGCTGGTGTCGGACTGTCCGACGGTAAGTTTTTCGGCCAAAAGGGATTCGTACGGCTGAATTTTGGTTGTCCCAGATCTTTGCTTGAAAAGGGGCTTGACCGGATGAAAAAAGCTCTGAATGCCCAACCCAAATCCACCATCAAATCACATAACATGCCACAATAACCACAAAAAGGCACACCACTGGCCATCATCAACAGGGCAAACGCCATGTAACACTGGCATGAATTGTGTTTGCCTTTAAATTCATTCATTTTATAGGAACCCATTATGATTAAGCAATTTTTATCCAGCCAGGCCGGTCACCCCAAAGGCATGATTGGAAGACTATTTGCCCTGCTAATGAACAAAGGAAACAAAGACGTTTATGACGGTATCATGGACATGCTGGATGTCACACCACAAACGAGCCTTTTGGAAATCGGATTTGGGAACGGACAGCTATTATTGGAGATTGAAAAAACACATCCCAAAAGGATTTGCGGCATAGACATTTCCGAAACAATGATGGCAGCAGCCCAAAAAAAATTTAAAAAGGCAGGATTAACCGACAGGATTGAAATTGATAGGGCCGGCACCGAGGCCATCCCCTTTGATGACGAAACCTTTGATACAGTCCTGACCTCCAACACCATTTACTTTTGGAAAGATTTAAGACAGGGTCTCACCGAAATCCACCGTGTATTAAGAAAAGGGGGGTGTTTTATTAATGGATTTGCCACTGTAAAAGGCCTGAAAGATCATAGTTTTACTGAATATAATTTTAAGAAGTATGAACTGGCCGACTTTAAAAAGGCATCAATTGAAACAGGATTTAAAGTTGAAGACCAGATTGAAATCATTAAAGATAAAGCGTATTGTGTTAAAATTATCAAACAGTAACCGTAAAAAATTCGGTAAAATCCCATTTATTTCCCGATTTATAATATTTATAAACTTCAGTTGACGATAATATTATATAAATTAACAATTGTAGTAGAATGGCATAATAAACAATCATTTCGGACGA
>JAAEMC010000945.1 GCA_024225895.1 Desulfobacteraceae bacterium
AAACATGTCCTGCCTGCCACCGAAGATATGTCTGTTCCCACCGAGGATATTTAAACTTATTCTTTTTGTGATTGATTGAACCGCATACCCGTATCTCCTGTTAAAAATCTTTCCCTTGACTAATTTTGATAAATGGAATATTTGTGTATGAATGTTTTGTATAGAAAATATTTTAATACAAAAATACGGCTTAGATAATTTTTTAGCACAAATCAAATTTTCTTCAGCGAGGATGGTTATGACTTTTTCACAATTTGTTTTCTAACGAATTTCAAATAGAAACAAAAGGTGGGTCGTACACGCCTCTTTCCCTTCACGACAGCCATGCATGCGGATCACTCGAAGCAGTCCGGCTGATTTATCATCAATACGGTATGTAATGGTTTGTAAGAAATGAAGTAGGGGAATAATGATAACTAATATAAGGAGAACAAGGATGAATAAAAAAGAATTTTCATTTATTTTACCCAAGGTGGAAAAAGCCGATCAGGGAAAAGAAAAAATCATTGTCACCTATAAGGGGAAAACCAAGGAACTGATCACCCATGACTATCCGGAAATTTACAAGATTCCCGGACTTTATGAAAATTTATTTTATGACACCTTAGACTGTCAATCGCCAAAAGTAGTTTGTGGTCTTCTGGAAAACGCATTGAATGAATCTGATGATGATCCTTCTGACATCGTTGCCCTGGATGTGGGCGCCGGCAACGGTATGGTCGGTGAAGAACTGGTGGATATGGGAGTAGACAAGGTGCTGGGTATTGATATTATTAAGGAAGCTGCCGAGGCAGCGAAACGCGACCGGCCGGGCGTTTACGATGCTTACTATGTTGAAGACCTAACTAAACTGCCTGGAAAGGTGGAAGAAAAGATCAATCAGGAAAATCCTAATTGCCTGTCCATTGTCGCAGCTCTGGGTTTTGATGATATCCCGGCAGATGCATTTGCCAAAAGCTATAACCTTATTGCCGATGAAGGCTGGATTGCTTTTAATATCAAAGATGAATTCCTGCAGGAAAATCACCCGTCAGGTTTCTCTGAGATGATCGGCCAGTTGGTGGAAGAAGATATCATGGAAATCGTTGACAAGAAAAAATACCAGCACCGCCTATGCCTGGACGGTACCCCCCTTAACTACTATGCCGTGGTAGCAAAGAAACAGGGTCCGATTTCCAGCAGAATCATGCAGCAATATCAATAAGCAATCCACTGATTCCGCAAAAAGGAGAAATATGAAAATACAGGATATACAGACATATCAACCCAGGCTAAAAGTATTGAATAAAAAACAGGCCGTGGCCATCCACGAGGCGGCCTTGGAAATACTTGCCTCCACTGGATTTAAAATGGAACATGCAGGTGTCCTTGAGATGCTGATGGATGCCGGATGTACCATGGACAGGGACGAGCGGGTGCTGATGCCTGCCCACCTTGCTGAAGATGCCATTATATCTGCCCCCAAAAAAATTGATATCTATGACCAGATGGGTGAGCGAGTCATGCCCCTTGAAAAGGATAATTTCTTTTTCGGAACAGGTTCGGATACCATTTTTACCCATGACCTTACCACCCACGAACGCCGGAGAACGGTGCTGGCAGATACGGGTAATTTTGCAAGGCTTGTGGATGCCCTGCCCAACATGGATTTTTCCATGTCCATGGGCAACCCTGAGGATGCGGATATTGATCAGATTTATGTCCAGGTCTTTGCCCAAATGGTGAAAAATAGCAACAAACCCATCTGTTTCATTGCGGACAGTGGAAAAGATATCAGTCAGATTTATGAAATTGCCTGCCTGGTAGCGGGTGGGGAAGGGCAATTAAAAGAAAAACCGTTTTTGTTTAACTATTCCGAGGCCATCAGCCCTTTGTATTATCCTGAAAACGTCATGGAAAAACTGGTCTTTTGTGCCCAAAAAGAAATTCCCATCTGCCTGCCGTCCGGTTGTAACGCCGGCGGTGGGGGGCCGGTGACCCTGGCCGGTGCCATGGCCCAGGGCATAGCGGAAAACCTCGCGGGGCTGGTCATTCATCAGCTTGTCAACAAAGGCGCGCCCTTTATCTTTGCACCCAACGTCAGTGTCCTGGATATGAAGCATACCGTGGTATCTTACGGATGCTCTGAATGGAGTCTGACCCAGGCGGCATTTGCCGATATGCGTGATGATCTTTACGGCATTCCCATCTGGGCTTTTGCCGGATCCACCGATTCAAAAATCATTGATGCCCAGGCCGGCTCCGAAGCCATGCTCTCAATTATTACGGCCATTTTATCCAGGTGCAATGTCATCCATGATGTGGGCTATATCGAATCCGGTCATACCTCTTCTTTAGAAATGGTGATTATGGCAGATGAGCTGGTGGGCATGGGAAAATATTTTGCCGATGGGATCCCCATCAATGAAAAGACCATGGCCTTAGATGTCATTGACCGGGTGGCCAAGGGACCTGATAATTCGATGTTCCTGAGCGATCCCCATACCTTTACCAATTTCAAGCAGGCCCATTTCCTGCCGGAACTCATGGACCGGTCCCGATATGAAATCTGGGAAAAGAATGGAAAAAAGGATATTTTTACAAAGTGCAATGAAAAAGCCAGAAGTATCCTGGCATCTTATAAAATCAAAGAAAAATCTTTGGGATTCGAGGAAGAACTTGAGGAAATGACAGCCGGTTAGCCCTGCCGGTCCGGCATCAGCAGCTTTACCACCCAGTCACAATTGGGGTCAAGACCTGACCTCTTTTTTAGACCCCTTTTTTATTACAGGTCGAGAAATTTTAAAGCCGATCCGATGATGTTCATCACAACAGGCAGAATATAATCGGAAAGCACTGTTGTATCGCCGGAAGCATCTGTCAGCCCCGGCACCAGGATAATATGGCTTAAGGGATATTTTTTCAAATTGGACAGCTTTGCATCGTGAGCATATGCTTTTTGTGTGATGATCACCAGCCGGGCATACCGGCTGCCGAAAGTGGCCAATTCATCCAGGGCGGCATCAAAATGGGTCTCACTTGTGGCGTCAATAATGACCAGGCAGTCCTGGTCTGTATCATACCCCTTCTTCAGTACCGGTAAGTACCACTGGCCATCAATCATAAAGGGCAGGGCCGCGTCTGCATGAAAGGGCATGGAATATTCTTTGAGAAAATCATCCACATCCGTACCGCCCAGATACCGGTTTTCCCATGAAGAGATATCTTCTTTGGGATATAAATTTTCCATGATATGTTTGGATTCCAGCTTGACATACTTGGCCTCAACCGTTGGATCCACCATGACCAGGTGGGAATAGGTACTCACGCCAAAGGTTTCACTTTCAAGTCCCCGGGTTTTATGGGGCCGGAATTTGTATTCCCAGGCAATGCAATTCCCTTTAAAGCTGGTGACAAACAGCACTTTATTGTAGGCCTGGTTCTCTTTAATGGCTTCTTTGACAGCCTGCCTGAGTCCTTTATCTTTCAGCACCGCGTTCAGTGCCGGCAAAAAGAGTTTGAAATGTTCGCTGAATAACCGGGAGCGATGGGGGAATTGATATGCCATTACGGTTGAAAAGAACTGTAAAAGGGCAAAATAAATCTGCTCGTTGGGGCAGGTGA
>JAAEMC010000946.1 GCA_024225895.1 Desulfobacteraceae bacterium
CTACAAGTTTCGCACCATGATCCCGGACGCCGAGGCGAAGACCCCAGGACCAGCTGGATCACGGCCGGGGTGTCGGAGACAATGGTGCTGGCCAGCACCGCCCAGAGCAGAGCGATCGGGGCGCACGCCACGACGATGACGCTCAGCGTCCCGAGCACTGCTGCCGGATCATGGAGGCAATATCAATGACATGGCTCGAAAAAACAGGATGGTCCACATTCCATTTTTCCTGGCATTCAAGCCCTGCCACATAAAGATGGTGAAATTCAATATTTGCTTTTCGCAATCCATGGGCAAGATCCGTCATAATGTACGGATCATCATTGACCTGGCCCAAAAGAAGGGTATTGGCATAAACATTGATGCCCTGGTGGCTCAATTCTTTTACCAATACTTCATGGGCACTCGTAATTTGACTTGGGTGCAGCAGCCAGGTTTCCATTTCAAACCGGAAAGGAGCGGCCACAGAAAGGCAATTGAATTTTTTAAGCTTTTGGATACGTTCCTGGGTGAAAACGTCATGTGCTTCAAAAAACTGGGTTGATCTCATCCTCACACAGGTGATATGGGGAATATGTCTCAACCTGTTTATCACCTCATCCCACCGGTCCATGGAGAGCATGGGATCTTTTTCATCCGTTATGACCACATCTGTAATATGATGCGCTTTTTCAAGGTAGTCAAACTCCTGCTGGGTGATCCCCAGATTCAGTTCAACCCTTGTTTTATGAACGCGAATCAGATGGGAGGATGGCATCTTAAAAACAGGGCTTAAAGCAGATCCCAGGCCCCTTGGAAAGGGCAAAATTGATTTCACCTCATTAAAACCAAACCGCTTGTGTTCCCCTGTACTTTTAACAGATATTGGGCCCAGTAAAAGCCTGTCATCCTCTATTTTCGCCAGGAACCGAACATCCAGGGTACCTTCCTTGTTGAACCGGTATTGGGGCAAAGAAGCGTCTTTCTTTATAAAATCTTTAAAATAATCCCGGGTATAGGGTGTCCGGATCCAAAGATAGTCAACATCCTTGTTGTCCCTTTCAACAGCCCAACCGCTGGTCTGCCATTCGATTTTGCCAAGGGGTGTGGCCGTACATAATTTGGGGATGCATCTGTCGGCAGCATTGGCCCTCAGATAGGTAAATGCATCAAAGGCCTGATCAATGGTTGTCCAATGTCTTTGGGTACCGTGGATGGGGCTGCAGGGGGTGAAGATATAGTAAATTTTCACCCCGGCATTTCGAAGACGGGTAAAAAGATGGGAAAGTACCCGGCCGTCATCATTCAGGTTTTTTAAAAAAGGGGTCTGAACATACACCGGAATACCAGCCTTCACCAGCATTGTTATAATTTCAAGGCTTTTCACCGAAATTTCATGTGGATGCACAATGTGGATCCCTATTTCCAATTGCTTTCCAAGGGATTCACATGCCAACTTCTTGGCAATCAAATAGTGAATCACTTCCTGATTACCGGATAAAAAGAATTGGGGATGATAAAAAATGGTTCGGGTGGCAAGGCGGATGGTTTTAACATGATCTATCTTTGTTAACCCTTTAATGGCCGTTTCAAGGTTCGGCCTGTTTAAAAGGGGTTCTCCACCGGTAATTAAAATTTCTTCGACCTTATCCTTTTCCCTCACATAGGCCAAGGCACTTTTAACATCACCCATTCCAGGGGTTTTTTTATTGCGGATGCTTTTATGCTTTCGAAAGCAAAACCGGCAATAAACCGGACATCTCATATCCAGGAGCAATACCGCCCGGTTTTGATACATCTGCTCCAAAATCCCATTTTTCAAATGCCCTTCAAAGGTGATTACATGGCCTGTGGCATCCAGCTCTTCTTTAAAGGGGAAATACTGCGCTTTTACCTTGTCCGATACCATTGCCTGCCGGATCACATGGGCTGAAAGCCTGACAGGATAAGTATCCATCACCTCCTGCAAAGCACTTTTCTCTTCTTTGTTAACCGTAACAAATGCCTTTTGCTCCAGATCCTGGATACATTTTATGGAAAAAGTTCTGTGGCCCGGCAAGATAACTTCCAGGATATGGAATAAATAGAGCAGGGGAATGGGAACCTTTTTTATGGCTATATTATTATTTTGCCCATGTTTGATCCTTTCAAAAAGGGTTTTGAAAAATCCAGTTATATCCTGGTCAAATCCACAGGCATACAAGAGATTTTCAAAAGGGCCTAGCGTTTTTGATGACCATAAAATATCGGCAAATTCTTTACCAAAAAAATAGGAAGTTCCATAGGTCTTTAAGAACCTGGTACTTTCATGGGCCAAGCGTTCCAACAATGCATTATCTTCCCAATCAATCTGATCCGAAAGATGTGCTGCTTCTCTTTTCCCATTGAAAACCGATTTGTTTTTAGATGTTGTGGCAGACAAGAGTTCCATAAAAAGACTATTTTGGGGTAAAAATCACGATGAGAGAGCGGGCTGTGCCGCCTACCCCGCGGAGTGCATGGGGAATGTTCGAATCAAAATAAAGACTGTCTCCCTTTTCGAGGCTAACTGTTTTTTCAGCACTTCTGAACTCCACTGTACCATCCATAACAAAATGGAATTCCTCGCCTTTATGGTCATTATAGAGCAGCTCTTTTTCCTGCCTGGGTTCGATATCGGCAATAAAGGGCTCCATCTGCTTACCCACCATGGGATAGGCCAGGGATTCCCATCTATAGCCGATCCTTGATTCATTTTTATGGTGGGATATTTTTTTCACGCCGTACCGCTCATCTTTTCTGACAACCACAATCCGGTCTTCCATGTTTTGTTCACGAAAGAAATGGCTGATCTTCACACCCAGAGCGGTGGAAATCTTTATCAAAGTCGCAATGGGCGGGGCGGCAATGTTATTTTCAATTTGAGACAGCAACGGTTTTGAAAGCCCTGTCAAATCAGAGACCTCCTGCAGTGTAAAAGCCCTTTGTTTTCTAAGGCTTCTGATCTTATTCCCCAAGTTCAGCGCTGCAACCTCTTCTTTGACCTTGCTTCCTTTTTTTGCCGCCATCTTTTCCTCATCACTTTTTGATTATCTGGTTTTTTTAATCATATGGAACAAATTGGATGAAAAGTTTAGCATGATGGAAAATGCATATCAAGACCCTAAATAAATTGGTCAGGGTAAACGCATACAAACCTGGCATGAATCATGTCTTTTATTTTTCAGATACCATCAAACATTTGGTGCAAATACTGTGCGGAATTTATGCAAAACATTATCTACACTTGCATTTACCCCATAGTCATAACTGCTTGATATTATTACTTCTGATAAATTATTTGCGATCACCCTGTAATTTGACATGGTTTCCAAGGTTGGAATTTTTTGATATGCCTAATTATTCACCATTTTTATTATTCAACGAGCAACAAAAAAAGGAGTTTTTTGCTTCACATGACCCGATGCAGCAATAAAAAAAGAATATATGTGGATCTGGATGATGTGATTTCAAGGACCACAGACACCTATGTCTCCATTATTGAATCTGAATTTGGAAAAAAGGCCCGGTTTGAAGATATTCTCTCTTTTAACTTGCAGGAATCCTTTGATCTTAATGACAATGAGTATGATCATTTTTTCAATCTGATCCATACGCCTGAAATCCTCATGGGATTTGAACCGGTTGACGGTGCGACCGATACCCTTGCAAAGTTCAAAGAATTGGGATGGGAGATTGACGTGGTTACCGGGCGCCCGGCATCTGCCCTTGATATCTCTCTTTCCTGGCTTAAGACACATCATATTCCCTTTTCATCCTTCATTATTGTGGACAAATACAGCCGGCAGGGTCAACATATGGATGTGGCCATTTCCAAAAAAGATCTTGCCTGCCGGCCCTATGATTTTGCTGTGGAGGATTCCTTTGATATGGCCTGTTTTCTTGCTTCAACCATGAATGTACAAGTGGCATTATTTGACCGCCCCTGGAACTGCAAAGAAACCTGCAATAAAAAGATCAAGAGATTTTTTACATGGAAAGAGATTGAATCCCACAGCATGGCCGGACAATTATAGAGCTACAGAAATATATTTATGATATTTGGTTTAAAATTCAATTTAAATGGAAAAAGGGGAAGATGAGCTTTTCTTGGAGCCAAAGCTTTCTTTTAATCGGTATTTTCAGATCTTTTGATAAAAAAAATATTGAGATTAAGATAACACTTAGAGCAGTTTGGTAAAAAACCGCTTCCAGCGCGGCCGGTAAAAATTGTTGATATCCAAAGATGCGACAACAGACAAAGCCTGCCCTACAATTCGTTTACGGTCAACAAAGCCGAAATATCTTGAATCCGCACTGTTGTCGCGATTGTCACCCATCATAAAAAAATGTTTGTCCGGAACCGAGATGGGCGCGAATGAGCGTACCGCAGGCTGATATGGGGTAATCATTACCGGATGCTTTCTGCCGATAAGGTCTTCTGTGTAAAAATAATAAGAATTCGTGCTGGTACCGTAACTTAGGACACCGGTGGCAGGATCAGTGGCCTCATAGTGCAATTGCTCGCCATTTATATAAAGATGATTGTTCTTCATGGCAATAACATCGCCTGGAAGCCCCACAACACGTTTTACCATGCGTTTTTCATCTTCAGGGGAAAAGAACACCACAATATCACCCCTTTGAGGATCTTTCCATTTGGCCAGGTGCCGGGTGGTATATGGAATTTTTAAATCATAGGCCAGTTTATTGATAAATATCCGGTCTCCTTCTACAATGGTGGGCTTCATGGAGCCCGAAGGCACTACATTCCAGTCGGCAATGGCTGATTTCAGACTGGTTGCAATCAATACAGCGATTAGGACAGGGAACACCCATCCCATGAGAAAAGAATTTATCTTATTATCTAACTTCTTATCCATTCAAATGCTCCTGTTATTAAGAAGATCCTTACACTTATAAATTGACATAATCTATTTATTATAATTCCTTTTGTTTTGAAGTCCACCCCAATATTGCATAAAAAAACCGGGGCTTGGACAAAAAATCAGGGGAAACCATGGCAAATTTCCATTCAATTTTAACCATGCGGGATATAAGTATTATCTTGAATTTTTATTATAAGACCTTTAAAATCCGGCCATTCATGAATCAGTTCAACCACCTGAAAGGAATACAAATGAATACAGCAACAAATAAAAAACTAATTATAGAAAGAAAGGGCTTCATAGCCATTTTCACCATCAACTGCCCGGAAAAAAGGAACGCACTTTCAGATGAATTGCTGATTGATCTCCATAATAATCTGGTTTTATTGTCACGCAACAATGACATTCGGTGTGTAATCTTTAAAGGAGCAGGTGATAAAGTTTTTTCTTCCGGCTATGACATTGGCGCCATCCCTGTAAAGAACGCATCTGATCCTGGTACGGAACCCAAAACACCCGATGCCCTTATCCAGGCATTAGCTGCCATAAAAAACTTTGCCTTTCCGACCATTGCAATGATGAACGGGCATGCCTTTGGTGCTGGTTTCAATCTTTGTGCCTGTTGCGATATTAGAATAGCAGCAGATGACATAAAATTGGGAATGCCACCGGCCAAACTGGGCATTGTCTATCATCCAAAAGGGATGCAACAATTCCTTGAAGCATTTGGTATGCAGACTACTAAAGAGATTTTTTATACAGCCAGTGTCTTTCAGGGAGATACTCTCCTGCAAAAAGGGCTTGCGGATTATTTAATCCCAAAGGCAGACCTTGAAAAATTCACATTTGAATATGCATTGAGCATTACACGTAACGCCCCCCTCGCCTTAAAAGGCAATAAAGAAATCATTGCCATGTTTGAAAAGGAGATGACCCTTGGACCTGAAAACATGGAAAAAGCTCTGGAACTGGTGCAGCAAAGCCTTAAAAGCGATGATGTGAAAGAAGGACAGACAGCCTTTCTGGAAAAAAGAGAGCCAAAATTTAAAGGGTGTTGATTCTGGGGCATTCCTGACATAGTATAGTCCCAAAAGCAACCTTGGTAAAAACTACGGATGTGATTATCTTTTCTGACGATTAGTGGAACTTGTTTCTATGCCTGCAAAACCCACATATGAACAATTGGAAAAAAAAATTGAGCTTCTGGAAGAAGAAATCCGACAACATAAAACACAGGATACATCTAACATCCAGGCAAAAAAGAATTATGCCCGATTTTTAAAATTTTTACCGGTTCCGGTCTTGGTTCAAAAAGCAGATGGCTTAATTACCTATCTAAACCCGGCCTTTACCCAAACATTTGGATGGTCATTGCAGGAATTGCAAGGCAATGAAGACCTATATGTACCCTTGGATATTCGGGATGAGCTGAATACCAGGATCAAACGGATGCCCAGAAACAAGGCAATTTTGCAGATGAACTCCCGAAGGCTGGTCAAGAATGGCAATATTCTGAATGTATCCATGCAGATCGGACTCGACAAGGATGAAGATTTTAATCCCACAGAGATGATCATTGTGCTCAGGGACATCACAATGGAACAGCGCAGCCAGAAGAACCGCAGCGCAATGAACCGTATCAGTCAGGCGCTGCCCAGGTATCCGGAACTAAAAAAATTGCTCTATTATGTCAATACAGAAATCAAAGCCTTACTCGGCACGGAAGGTGCCAATGTCATCCTTTTGGACAAAGATCAAAAAGAATTTTATTTTGCCAGCTCTGCCCACGATGACCCATCCACAAGGGAGCGCATTGAAAAGACAAGGTTTAATGTGGATGAACTGATTTCCGGACAGGTGGTCAAGACCGGGAAACCCCTGATAGTGAATGATTTTTCAAATCATCTGGATGTATATGAAAACCGGGATAAGAAAGTGGGATATAAAATCCGGAATGTCATTCTGGTACCGCTGCAGAGCAAAGATCGGATTATTGGTGTGCTCTCTGCAGATAATAAAAAACATGGTTTGTTCGACCAAACCGATCTGGTTATCCTGAATACTATTGCAGGTGCCGTGGCCCTTTCCATTGA
>JAAEMC010000947.1 GCA_024225895.1 Desulfobacteraceae bacterium
GCCGCCAATTTTTAAAAAAGAAAGGCAGATGGCCGGGGTGGGAATTGTGACCGGACTTGCCTGGACAGCCCTTGGTGGTGCCACCCTTCCCATTGAGGTAATCGATGTGCACAAAAAAACGCCGGGAATGAAACTTACCGGTAAATTAGGGGATGTAATGCAGGAGTCAGCTTCCATTGCATACAGCCATGTCCGGTCCCACTTGAAAGCCTACCAAGGAGATGCCAGCTATTTTGACGACCGGTTTATCCATATCCATGTGCCGGAAGGGGCCACACCCAAAGACGGTCCCAGTGCCGGCGTAACAATTTCCACAGCATTGTTATCACTTGTCCTTGGAAAAGAGGTGGATAAGTCTATTGCCATGACAGGTGAAATCACTTTAACCGGTGAGGTGCTTCCCGTGGGCGGGATTAAGGAAAAGATTATTGCAGCCAGGCGCACCGGTATTAAAACCATTATTCTGCCTGAAGGCTGTACCAGTGATTTTAAAAAATTACCGGAACATATCAAGGAAGGCATAAAGTTTCATTTTGCCAGGAAGTTCAGGGAGATTGTAAAAATTGTTTTTAATTAAAATCGTATTGTAGAAATATATAGATTGTTGTAGGGGCGGACCTATGTGTCCGCCCGTTTTATCAGTATTTGTAAAATAAAGGATTGATTTGGATTAAATAATAGTTTTAATCCTGTCCCATCCTGCCGGCGGAATCTGGGCGCCAATTACTTGACAAACTTCATATCCGCAGGCGGAAGCCAGTTCTCCGCTTTTTTCGATGCTGTAACCATTTGCCAGGCCGAATAGAAATCCTGCAGCCCAAAGATCACCGGCACCGGTTGTATCCACAGGGTCTTTGCCGCTTTTAGGCTCGATTTTTGTAATTTTATCTTCACAACAGACATAGCTTCCCTTTGCCCCAATTTTTAAGACTCCATAGGCTACATCTTTTGCCAACATTTGAACGGTTTTGATTTCATCTTCAAGGCCTGTATAAGCCTTGGCTTCATCCTCATTGGCAATGAGGATGTCCACATAGGATTTGATCAGGTCGCCCAGGATATCTTTGGCAGCATTGACCACTTCAAAACTTGCCAGATCCAGCGCGATCAGTGAGCCTGCTTTTTTGGCCGCCTTCAAGGCGGCTGTCATCAGCTCCCGGTTGAATAAAAGATATCCTTCGACCATGGTAATGGCGCTGTCACAGAAGAGTTCCGGGCGTACGGAGAGCGGGTCCATTTCCGTAGAAGCCCCTAAAAAAGTGAGCATGGAACGCTGGGCATCCGGAGTGATTACAGAAAGTGCTTTTCCGGTCGGCGAGGTGTCGGATACAGAGACAACCGGTTCTACATTGCATTTGATAAGCTGTTCTTCATAGCTTTTTCCATATACATCATTGCCCCGGCGTCCTATGAAACTTGCCTTGCCTCCCAGGCTGCCAACACCAACGATGGTGTTGCATGCCGCCCCGCCCGGTACAATGGAGAGCTTGCTTTTGGATTGGGACAGGATCTGTTCAATTTCTTCGTCTTCCACAAATGTCATTCCGCCTTTTTCTTTGTTCAATGCCTTTAAAAATGAATCTTTTTCCTTGATCAAAAGATCCACAAGAGCATTTCCTATGCCCGTAATTCTTGTTTTTTGTATATCCGGCATATTTGTTCCTTATAAATTATATGGTTCAATTCGCAATAGGGTACCTCTTATCACCATAAAAAGTAATCGGTAAATGTCAAGCAGTTAATTGTGCAGATCCGGGCAAACGCAGTTGAATTCATCCATGGGTTA